>WQSV01000023.1 GCA_009787685.1 Bacillota bacterium | reverse complement strand
AGGTTTTTGAAAGTGTCGTGACGAATGTCATGAACCATTTTGTGACCCGTTCGAAGCATTAGCCTCTGACTTAGAAAAGTAAAAAATATGTCACTGGCATAGATTAGAACAAGAGATAAAAGGAGTATGATTGCTGTTTGAATCACTCCAAGCCCCAAAAAACCATCTTGAGTTGTGATGACATAATCAACTAAAAACCTTGTGACCATTGGAGGGGCTAGAGCAATGAACGCGAAAACTAGCATAAAAACAAATGAAGTTATTATGGTTTTTCTATATGGTTTGGCAAAAGAGAGCGTTTTTTTGAACGCTTTTTTAGAAAACCTATAGGTTAATTGTTCGTCTTCAAAAAATCGGTTTCGCATTTTTTTATATAATGCGTAATGCATTACTCACAACGTTTAACGACTGATAGCATCTGTTAAAAATTTTAACAATGTTATGCGTTAAGCTTCATTTCACTGCACTATTGAGCATTTTAATGTTCCACAGGCGATGCATGGAATTCCCTCATGGGAAAATTTCACAACTTTGTCATTGTCTTGTCCGTCCATTTGCTCTCGCAAAATGAAGAAGGCGCTAATTAAGTTTGCGTTTGTTTGTTTTGCTAGTTCAAGGATTGTCTCCATTGTTTTTCCTGTTGAAAAAACATCGTCGACGAATAGGATGTTTTTGTTCTTCATTTTTTCGAAGTTTGTTTTTGAAAGATAGTAATTGCTCTCTCCGCTTGTTATGCTTTCTCCTTTTAAACAAATACATTCACCCATATAGACCTTTTCAGATTTTCTAAGGACTAGATAGTCAATATTAAGGAGGCGCGCTAGTTCTTGAGATAGGGGCAAACCTTTCAATTCGGTTGTTATGATAATGTGCGGACGCCCGACACATGCCACTTCAATAATTTGGGAATGGAGTTCTTTCGCCACCTTCAAAATAATCTGCATGTCACCAACGCTGTCGAAGCCTGCGATTTCAATATTGCCTATTTTGGAGATTGGGAGAGAACGAGTCTCTCCTAGAATTGTTATTTGCCTATGTTTCATGTTTGCCTCCTTTGTTGCAACAACAAATATTAACTATTCGTTATTCACCGTTAACTAGAAAATTATCCTTTTTGTGCGTTGTGAATTTCGTGATATTTTCCACCAAGGGCGACAAGCTCATCGTGAGTTCCCCTTTCAACGACTTTTCCGTTTTCAAGAAATAGTATTTCATCGCAATGCATCACACTTGCGACTCGATGGGAAGAAATGACTAGGGAATGCTCTCCATACTCATTGAATATCCCATCCAAAATTTTTCTTTCGGTTGCTAGGTCTAAAGCACTTGTGCAATCATCAAGAATCAAAATTGGAGCGTTTTTGAGAAGGGCTCTTGCGATCGAAACACGTTGCTTTTGTCCGCCTGATAATCCTAACCCTTTTTCTCCAATCACTGTTTCATAGCCGTCTAAAAGGTGTTCAACGAATTCATGAGCTTGAGAAATTTTTGACGCTTTCACGACATCTTCTTTTGGGGTTTCGGGATTAAAATATGCCATGTTTGCGTCAATTGTGTTGGAGAACAAAAACACCTCTTGAAAGACCACCGAGAACTGCGCCCGAACATTTTCAATGTCGATATCTCTTATGAGGTCACCATTTATGGTTATTTCGCCTTGTTCAACATCTTTGAGTCTTGACAGGATTCGCAACAGAACTGATTTCCCAGCCCCAGTCTTCCCCATTATTCCAACTTTTTTCCCATGCGGAAGAGAAAAAGAAATGTCACTTAATACTTTTTTTTCGCCATAGTTGACTGATATATTTTTGATTTCAATGCTTGGTTTTCCCTCTATTGTTTTTGGATTTTCAATGTTTTTTATTTCGTCTTCTTCGTTAATAAAATCGAACATTCTTCTTCCACAGACGAAACAATGTTGGACTTGCCCAACTACTTTTGCTGCATGGTCAAATGCGAAGCCAATCATGATGACATATGCATTGAAGGTTGCAAATTGTCCGACTGTTATGCTGTTCGTTGCGGCAAGATAGACTCCAAGAGCCATTGAAGAAACAATTGAAGACAAAATCAACACTCTGAAAATCGCTTCGTATTTCGTCATCATTTTTGTTTGGGAGACGAAACTGTTGCGAAAATTTTCAGACTTTTTGACAAATTTTCTTTCTTCAATTTTTTCACTAGCATAGGAACGAATAATCCGAACACCGTTGATGTTCTCGGTGACTACTGAATTTAAATCCGCTTGGGCATCTCGAATTTTGCCAAAATATTTCTTTTCTTTTTTAACATAGGAAAGCGCCAAAATGACGAAACCGACTCCACAAGTCAGTGGTATGATTATTGTTAAAGGGTGAATGAGCGAGAGGAAAATGATTGCAAGGATTGCTATGTAGATTTGGTCAATAAACATTGTTATGTGACGAGACCAAAAATCCTTAACCCTTGCTGGGTCAGAATTGAGAATGCTCATCATGTCACCCATTGTTCTGTTGCCTTTTAGCCCTTCTCCATCTCTTAGCATTTTTTGATAGGACAAGTGACGAAAGTCGAGTTCTAGTTTCACTCCATATGCTTCTTGCAAATTACCGCGGACATAGAATGAAACATAGCGAAACAGCAATAGGGAGAGTAGGATTGCGAGAAGCGTGATAAACATCCCAATGTAGTCTGTTTCTGAAAATCCGTTCAAGGCGAATGCGAAAATATTCCCCTCAGCATATTGAACCTCCCCTCCAAGAACTGGATAGATAAGTCTGTCTACGATTAGTTGAGGTATTTGGGGAGTGAGCGTCAAAGTGGTCACGAAAATAAGCCCACACAGGATAATTCCCAGATATGCAGGAAGGTATTTTTTCGCGTATTTAAATGAATTGCTTATTGTTTGCATTTTTGTTTCAATTCACAATTACGATGCATAATGATTGTGAAGTTTTTTGAGCAGTGTTTGTTGGGAAGAACATTGAAAATTAATGCTACTAATCCTCACTAACTTCTCCTTTGTTCACTTTGAAAATCTTTGCTTCGACTTCAAAATCAAGATGGGTTGTTGTTATTAAAGTTTGAAAAACTGAAACTTTTTCGAGTAGTTTTTTTGCTCGCGTTTTGTCCAGTTCAGAAAGAACATCATCAAGCAGTAAAATTGGATGTTCTTTTTTGTGGCTGGCAAAAAGCTCTAGTTCTGCGATTTTTAGTGCGAGTGCCGCTGTTCTTTGTTGTCCTTGCGAGCCAAAAGAGCGAATGTCAATCAAGTTTGAAGTTTGAAGTTTGAAGTTTGGGGCAACTGTCAAATTATTTTCATCCTCCTCTCCACTCTCCACACTCCACTCTCCACACTGAATTAACAATTTGATATCGTCTTTATGGACTCCCGAGTTCGTGTAGCCCAACCTCAAATCTTTGTCTCTGTCGGCCATGAGAATTTTTTCAAAATTTGTTGCGATTTCGTTTTGGTCCTCGCCATCAATGGAAAGATATTCAAGATGCAACTCTTCTTTTCCATCGGAGAGAAAAAGATGTGCATCATGGGATAATTTTTTCAATCGTTCTATGTAGGCACGTCTTTGATTAATTATTTTCGCACCTTCATTCGCGAGTTGCTCGTCCCAAACGATGAGTGATCGCTCTTCCGCCTTTCCTGATTTTAACAGTTTGTTGCGTTGGGAAAGAATTTTTTCATAGCGCATTAAAGCATAAAAATAGCCTTTTGACATTTGCGAGAGCGCAATATCAAGGAAGGCACGTCTTTCACTTGGTGAAGATTGCACGATTTTTAATTCTTTTGGGGTGAAGATGACTGTTGGGACAACCCCCATGAGTTCGCCAACCTTCAAAATGCTAACGTCATTAATGAGTATTGACTTTTTTTTGTTTGCGAAAAGATGAACATCAACTTTTTCCTCTCCCCCATCGTTTTTAACAATTGTTGAAACATGGGCGTGATCCGAATTAAATTTTATCATCTCTTTGTCTTTTGATGCTCGAAAGCTTTTTCCAATGCTTGAGAGGAGAACTGCTTCAATCAAATTTGTTTTGCCTTGAGCGTTCTGCCCTAGAAAAACATTCAGTCCATCGCTAAACTGAATGCTTGCCTTTTCGTAAGAACGAAAATTTTTAAGTTGTAGAGATTTTAAAAGCATATCCTCTGATTCAAAATATTTTGAAAGATTAATAGAAGTGTTGCGCTGTCCAAACCATGAATAAAATGGTGGTGACTAATGCGAACACAAAAGCTGCAAGACTCAAAATCAATCCAACAGGACCCTTTTTCTTGATTTGAACACCACCAATAATCGATCCAACCATAGCTAAAATAATAGCTGGAATTGAAAAAATCAACTCAACAATATAGATTTGTGTTGCCCATGCAACCACAGTGAGAGTAATAGCAACAATGCCTAGGACAAGTCCAGCACCCGCTCCTCTTCTTTGTCTTGGAGTTCCGCTGTTTTGTCCAGTTCCCCATTGGCTTTGCTGATTTCCTTGATTTGGAGTTCCCCATTGGTTTTGTTGGTTTCCTTGACTGGGGTTTCCCCATGGATCATTTTGATTTTGACTCGGAACGCCCCATGTGTTTTGGTTATCAGCTCCCCATCCGTTGTTTGTTGGCTGTCCCGATTGATTAGGGATTTGTCCCGATTGATTATTGTTTTCTTCTATTCTTGCTACTGGAGAGCCGCAAGAAAGACAAAATTTACCTCCACCAGAAGGTGCGCCACAGTTATTACAAGTCATGTTTCTTTCCTCCTTTTTTTAGTCAGTTTCTAGTTTTTAATTTTTACTTTATGTCAAGTGTGTCGAGGAATTTTTGAAAATCTTCGTCTTTTTGGAAGACTCTTGAGCTTTCAATGATTCCTTCGCAAATTCTTGCAATTTCATCACGGAAGTTAAGATTTGCTTCTGCAAGCGTCACTTTTGAGCCAGTTTCTTTGATTAGTTTTTCAACAGTTGGAACGATATTCGCAAGAGTTTCATCTGGCTTTGCAGAATTAAAACGAGATTCTTTCGTTAAATACTTTTCGATTAGTTCCATTTGTGATTTTAATCTTGATGGAAGAACAAAGTAGCCACATGCTTCAAGCAATCCAAAATGGTCACCAACAACATTAGTTCCTTCAGTTGAAATGATTGCACGATTTCTAAAGATGACATCAAGGGTGTATTTTTGGTCTTGACTTCTTCTTGCAATGACCGCAACTCCGTTGTCGCCCGCGTTGATTTTGTCAGCGTTGTATTCAAGCCATTTGTTGATGACTTCAATGACAAAGTTTGAGAGGTGTTCTTTGTTTGTGTAGGAAAAACTCAAGACATTACCATACCAGTCTAGTTCTGAAATCTCAATATATGGAGATGCTGAACATTTGTAGTTTTTTAAATTCGGTGCTTTGAAAAGAGGAAGAACTTTTGCTCCACCCATAAAATGCTCATGAGATGGATTTGACAAAGTGTTATAACCTGCGAAAAAGCTTGGGGCAAAATCGCAAAACTCAAGCATTTTGTGAAGAGCCCTTGCATCAAGATGCATTGGGTGGTGTTCCGCACTCGTTAACGCTCCACTTTGATAAAAGTAGTTTTGCGGAAAGTATTGCCAAAACCATTCTTCGTCAGAAAGAGTGACAGGAATAGTTCTGAGTGTTCTTGCGCCCATGAATCCTTCGTTTTCTTTGCAAAGATAGCATTCTGGATATTTTGAACCTTTTCCAGTTGCTTCATTCACTTGCGAATTGATGTTGATTTCAATTTTGCCTTTTGTTGCTTTTGCTTCCCAATGTTTGTTTTCCAAAACGCGTCTGCCTTTGATGAAGTCAGATTTAAAAGAATAGTCATAAAGCCATTCGAACGCTTTGATTTGATATTTGCGGTGATTCATCAAGAAAAAGTCCGTGACCTCTGATGGGCGCTTTGTGATAAGGTTCATTATCATGTCGCCAAAAGCGTCACGTTCTGATTCTGTTGTGATTTTTTGAGAAATCGCATAATCAACAATTGGAGTCAACACCTCGTCCGGACATGTCAAAATATCAATACTTTCAGTGTCAATTTCGTATTGAACATATTCGTTCAATTTGAGTGCGTCCAACAAGAGGTTTCGCGCATAGATATAGTCAAGGTCGTCCAGCATTAGATGCTCGCGTCCATAATACAACAGTTTTTCAATAGATGGGTAGATTGCCATTTGTTTGTTTTAAGTTTGGAGTGTGAAGTTTGGAGCGTGAATGTTGGGCTAGGATATTTTATTTTTTATCCATCACTCCAAACTTCACCACTCCAAACTTCACACTCCAAACTTTTCTCCATATAAATTTAAGAAACCAGATTTGGCATTTTGGCTCAAATTTGGTTTCTCATTGATAATAGTATATAGTATTTGAAAAGCAATTGCAAGTGAATTGCCAACATAATATTGATATTTTTTTATTTTTTATCTGCGTCTTGGATTGCGTCGATGTGTTCTTGAATATCTCTTAGTTCGTCATAGGGAGATGGAATATAATGAAAGATAAACGGATTTGCTTTCATTCCAGATGCATCTTTAACTCCTATTGGTGTTGAAGGTGAGCCGAACTCAATCGTTCCCGTATTTTGTTTTGCGATGTTGTCAATCAATCCGACATGAACCGTTGAGGCGTTGATTGAATTGATTTTGAGTGACTTGAAATCGACTCCAATGATTCCTCCACGAACAAGAATTCTTCTGTCGGTTATTGCATAGGCTCTTTTTTTGAGATAGGCTTTCACGACTGGAATAAGAATTGGAAAAATGAAAATCACGAACGGCCAAAGGAACGGCATGACTAGGATTGGAAAAAGAACTTCCCACCAAACCGCTTTGCGATTTGGACGATAAGTTCTGATGACTCTCTCTCCTCTTTCAAGAATGTTTGTAAAGAGCTGTTCCGTTTCTTTATCAATGTTTGGAATTAAAATGTTTTCAGTTGCCACGTTGTTTTCCATGATGTTTTTCTCCTCTGTTTTTTTCTCTCTTAGTTAACTGACTCACAATTTGTCATGAGGGCGGGTCTTACTACTTTTTGATGATTGACTATTCATAACTTGAAATTAGGTTTGTGTTTGATATTGGATTAAGTTTTGACACAATCGTTGACATAAGTGTTGAATGTGAAAGTGAATTCTTCGTGTTGTTTTTCTTCAGAAGCTGTTGCAATTTTCCAATTTGACATCTGGTCGATGTTTGGGAAGAATGTGTCGGCTTTTTTCATGCCTTTTATTTTAGTGATGAACGCCTTGTGGCAAAACGGCAAAAGCTGAGCGTAGACTTGTCCGCCACCCATGACGAAGACATCGTCTTTTGAATACTTCTCTGTTTCTTCCAAAAGTTCTTCGATTGAATGAACGACTGTTGCTCCCTCGATTTTGACATCTTGTTCTTTGACAAGGACTATGTTTGTTCTGTTTTTCAATGGTTTGCTGTTCGGCAAAGAAATGAGCGTTGCATAGCCCATGACGACAACTTTATTCATTGTCTTTTCTTTGAAAAATTGCATGTCTTCTGGAATTGAATAAAGAAGGTCATTTTCACACCCAATTCCGAATTCATTATCTACTGCTACGATTGCTATCATGTTTTGTTTTCCTTTTGTTTGATTTTAAAATTTACAACCTCCAATGACGGGTCTAAAAACCTCATTTGGCATGGAGTAAGCTGGGAAAGAGACATTTGGCACGACAATTCTTTTTGATAAGAGAACTAAGAGAACCCTAGTCTAGTTTCACTTTTAGTTTTGACATGTTTTCGATCGGCGTAAATTTCTCTTTGTTTCTTGTTAAAAATTCAAGAGCTAGCTGATAATAGGCTAATGCGCCTGTGCTTTTTGGGTCGAATTGCATTATTGGAAGGCCATAGGACGGGGCTTCACTCAATTTTATGTTTCGAGGAATTTTTGTTTGGAAAACGCGCTTTCCAAAAAATTTTGAAACTTCTTCTGCACGCATTTGGGTAACGCTTGAGCGCCCGTCAAAGAGTGTCATAACAACACCCTCAACATCAAGTTCTTTATTAAGGTCAAGGTTTTTAATTGATTTGATTGTGTTCATAAGGCGAGAGAGACCTTCAAGAGCGAAGAACTCGCAAGCGATTGTGATTAGGACAGAGTTCGCAGCTGTTAATGCGTTGACAGTGAGCAGTGCTAAAGATGGCGCACAGTCAATGAATATGTAGTCATATTTGTCATGAAGGGGTTCAAGAACTTTTTTCAAAACACTTTCGCGGTCAACTGAACTTGTCAATTCAATTTCAGCGCCCGAAAGATGATTGTTTGCTGGCATGATGAAAAGGTTTGGAACTCGAGTTTCGATTGTTGCTTGGCGAGCGGTGCAATCGCCGAGAAGAACTCCATAAATACTGAACTCTAGCTTGTGTTTATCAATACCCAAACCACTCGATGAATTTCCTTGCGGGTCAAGATCAATAACAAGAACACGCTTGCCCATATAAGCAACGAACGAAGCCAGATTGATTGTTGTTGTGGTTTTGCCGACACCACCTTTTTGATTTGCAATAGCGATTATTTTTGCCATGAACTAAGTGTAGCACATTGAAAAGCAAATTGCAAGCATTTCAAATTACAAATTACAGTTTGCAGATTACAAATATTGAAAAAATTTCTGACCTAATTTGTAATCTGCAAACTGTAATTTTTAATTTTCAACGCTTTCCCCTGTTTCTGCGTCTTGAAACATTAGCCAAAACCCTTCGCCCTCTGGATTTCTTGGATTGAGTGGCACCCATTGAGCATAGCCGTCTAATTCTTCAGGAGCTTCTTCGGTGAATTTTGCTGGCACACCATAGCAAATGTAGTCTGGTTTTTCGCCTATGAGACCAACAACATAGAATTTGTTGTTATCATCATACTCAATTCTCACCCATTTTGTTTGCGGCATTAATTCCGCAAGTTGTTCATAGGGTGGATTGTTTTTAAACATTTCATCAATTTGCTCTTTGAGCATTTCATAGAACACTGCTTTTGTTTGGGATGATGCGACTGCATTTTCTGAGGTGAATGATGAAAGGGGTGGAATTGTTTGAGCATCTGGGACTGAACTTAATGATGCAAATGAGGAATAAGGCGAATTGATGTTGATGTTCAAATTTGGGGCACTAAAAGATTGTGTTTGTGCTGATATAGTTGATGCGGCCTCGTCCGCACAATTTGAAAGCGCACAATGCTCAATGCACAATGCACAATTGTTGTTTGAACTTTGTTTATTTTCGGAGATGCTACTTGTGGATGCAACCATTGGTTGCCCACTGTTTTGCTCCATGTCCAACAATCGGCTGTCGATTTCCTCCCCTGCTGGGCTTATGGTTGGCTCAAGATTCGGCAATGAGCGATCAAGCACATCCGCCCCTGCAATTTGAACACTCTCACTCCCAATACCCTCACTCCCGCAACTATTCTGCATTCTGCATTCTAAATTCTGCATTGAATCCTTTTGTGTTGAACTCTGCATTGTTTCCAGTGCTTCGTCTATTGGATTGAAAACAACTTTTTCGTCAACCCTTGGCGAATAGTTGACATCTATCCTCATGTTTTCTGGATAGTAGTTTACTTGAGCAACAACATTATCGCGATAGTCATGATGGTCTTTTGGCAAAATGTCCAAAAAGAAATTCTCAACACCTTTTTCGTCTCTTGAAGAGTAGTTAAGATCTTCGGGTTTTGTTCCAAGAACTTCTCCTCTTTTTGCTTTTCTCAATCCGTCCATCATGTTTGCATGCCACAACTTTTCTTTTGAAATCGTGCCATACAAAAGTGGAATTTCTTCAACAGATGAAAAGATAACACAATGAACTTTGTCAAATTCAACATCGTCTATTTTGAAACGCAAAAGGACTCGACCTAGCCCACCGAGTTCTCGTCTTTTTACTCCGTTCGGGCATTTTAATCCAAGAACATATTCACCATATGTCAAGTCTGGAATGTTATAAATATTGATTGTTGCAAAAACGCCATGGGCATTGCGCTCCAAAGTTAGTGTCCCTTTTGCATTAAAATCGCCAGTTAATATGATTAGTTTTTTTTCGAAATTCATTGCATTTTATTGAATATTGAATGCTGAACATTGAATATGTGTTGATAAAAATTTTAAATCCTCACTTATTAAATATTCCATATTAAATATTCCATATCTCCTGTTATTCCTATTCTACTATATATGTGTATGCCAAAATTCCACACTTCTTGTCGAAATGCAAAAAAAAATGTAGGGATATATTTTTGTCCTTACATTTTTAAAAAACTATTCATATTAAAAAAGATTTTTTAGACTGCTTTGCATTTGACTTGCAATTTGTCATGGAGACGGTGTTCTTTTCCAAAGTAAAATATTTTATCTCTCTCCTGCCCACAAACATAAACATTCTATTCATATTGCGAGATTATTTTCTGTGCTAGAACGGTCAGTTCATCTGCCACTTTTTTGGGATGGATTATTTTGATTTTGTCGCCAAGCATCGCACACCAACCTAGAAACGGAGGGGAAATTTGAATGTTGACCACCACTGTAAAATGCTCTTCATCATGCTTTGTTAGTTTTGCGAGCGAACCGAATTTGTCGAAAATAACTTCTGCGAGCGAGTTGTGAACGAGCAAAACAGTTCTTAACGGTTCACCAGAAAACATTCCAAAAGCAAGATTGCGATCTTTATAGGAATCAAAATCTTTGACACAATCACTAGGTGTTATGTTCAAAAGTTCAATCAAAACATTGTCCATGCGATCAACGCGATAATTTGTCAGAGTCCGTCTTTTGTCGCTATAGCACACGAGGTAGTGAAATCCATTTGTGAGAATTAGTCCAACAGGGTTTACTTCATAGCGCTCTTTGTTTTTTCTGAAAACTTTTTCGCCCTCAACGCTGATGTCAAAATAGAAAAAAGTGATTTTCTTTCCATCCGCGATTGCTCTCTCAATTGCATCAATTGAATAAAAAACCTTGTCATTGCCACGCTTGACAGAGTCGAAGTGAACAGTATTTTTTGCGAGCAATTCACCCCTGTGAGTTCCTGCAAGAGCAGAAATTTTGTAAACCAGTTCTTGTGTTTTGTTTTTTGAAATAAATGCAACTGACTGCACCGCATCAAGAAGAATTCGGAGTTCGGGAATGTCAAAAGTGCGGTCAGCAATATAATACATATTTTGCCTTCCTCTGACGCTCATTATCTCATAGCCATACTCATTTAAAATGCGTATGTCATCATAGAGAGCTTTGCGCGCGGCGACTATGCCTTGCTCTTTGAGCCTTGCTATTATTTCCGTTATTGTGATTGGATTTTCTTCATCACTATCGGATTTCAAAATCTCCAACAATCGGAGCATTTTTATTTTCTGATTTTCTGATTTTGGCATTAACTCTCCTTTGTGTGTGACAGATTTTTTCTGCGGTGCAGGGCGTCCCGCTAGTCGTCCCCTTTTGTGTTGAAAAGCACCCCTAAATTATCTGCATTCTGGATAACTTCATTCGAGGTGACTTATGAACACTACTCCCCCTCATTTTTTGTGTCAAAAACACACCCAGATTATTTAATTGCTACTAGCTTAACTTAAGGATGTTTTATGATTAATATCTCCTTGCAATAATATCCCGTTGGCCACATTGCAGGAATGCTATTATCTGTTGTGCGAGATGAAACATAAAACTATTAGTGTTTTTTTTATGTCTCAAAATGTATTATTCCGACTCTGAGCTTGCAGTGATTAAAACAACTCTCACACCTTTTTCCATCGAGCAATCCGCTCCGATAAAAATGTCTTTTGCGTTCGTTTCACTTTTTAGCAAACTAATTGCTTCCTCAACAACAGAAAGTCCGAGATTTTTTGTTCCTCTGATTATTGAAACTATTGTTTTTGCATTTTTAACTTGTTTTCTAATTTCAATTTTTCCATCATCACTAACAAGCCTCATGGCGTGTTGAAACGCACCCAAAACTTGATCCCTCCCACTTGTCACAACATCTCCAACATCGCCAAGGAAATCTGAACTGAAAATTCCAATTCCACTCTCTTTTTTGAGCGTCTTTGATATAGTTTCAATATCCAGTTTGATAAACGCCTCACTACCCGAAACACTTTCAAGCGCTTCCACCAATTCAACTTCAACATTTGTGTCACCGATTTCTAGTGACTCCACGATTTGTTTAATATTTCTTTTCATCTTTTTTTCTCCTTAACGCCAACAGGCGTTGTCCTTTTGAATTTTTCTGATGAAGAAGTAGTGCCAGCAACCATTCAACAATCTCAGTATAACACACAAATTCCACCTCGTCAACGCAAAGATGTGTCATTTATGACACATCTTAAAACAAAAAAACTAAAAAATAACAAAAAACCCACTATATCTAGTGGGTTTTTTGAATGGGATTATGCCATAGAGCGTCGTATTTTTTTGATTGCAAACATATCGCATTCTTAATACTCACTTCATGCCAAATGGTGGCGGGAGTATGTGGGAATTGAACCCACCTAGGAGGCTTTTCACCCCCAACAACGGCTTTGAAGGCCGCGAAGCACACCAGAACTTATCTACTCCCATGATTTTATTGAATATGGAATATTGGATATGTGTTGATAATTAATTTTATCCGTCCATATTCAATATTCCATGTTCAATATTAAATGTTGAATTTTAACTGTTCCAAACTCTCTCATCACCTGTCTTCTTTGTTAGCTTCACTAAGTCAAAGTATTCGGCTAGAGCCATAGCGTATTTTCTTGATGTTTGCAGGCCATCTCGAAATTCAGCAACGGTTATTGGCTTTTCTTTTGCGAGTTTTTTAAATGTTTCTTTCGCTTTTTCAAAATACTCCTTTGATATAATTATTTGGTCGGTTAGTTTCACGACAAGACTTTCATTGACAAGAGCATCAAACGCTTGTTTGAATGTCTTTTTTTCTTTTAAATACGGCTTTTCAACTTCGTCATAGGACGGCGTTGCATAGCCTGCGCTTAGCAAAATCTTCATAATAGCGTCGCCGATTTCTTGATGCTTCGTGTTTTTTGTTGCGTTGAACTCGATATGAGAGACTTGCCCATCAAATATTCTAACAAGCTTTGAACTGTCAAGAAGAGTCAAGAGCTTGTCCGCGAGTTGTGGTTCTATTTTTGGAAGCAAGGGTTTCCACATTTCGTTTCTTGGCATGCCTTTGTTGAGCGGATTTTTTTCGTGATACTCTTTCAACATGTCACTTGCCTTTTTTCCAATTGCTTCAAGATACTCTTTGCTGACAACTCGATTTTCAGTCGCTTTTTGAATGGTTCCATTTTTCACTAGTTTTGCAAGTGCAGTGTCAAATTCGGGCGAGTTTTCAAAAAAACGATATTTAATGTCTTCAATAAATGGGACTGTGTCGCTTTTTGAATTGATTGTCTCGGATATTTTTTCCCCGAGTTCCCCTTTGTCTTTTTTTTCGAATCCGCTTAGTTCTTCCCTTCTTGCTTTGGAGAATTTTTTTGAGTCGGGATCGAGCATCACTCCTCCGCCGATTGTCTCCAAGGGAGAATAAAAACGAAGAACGAACCTGTCATTTGGTTTTATTGCTAATGGTTCGCTAAGTTGAATTTGGGCATAAGCAGTTTCGCCGGAGACAAGTTTTTGTTTGTCAATCAAAATCAATTTGCAAAGAGTGTCATAGGTTCCGTGATGAAAATGCAATCTTGAATTGTTCTTGATTTCTCTTTTGCAACTGTTCAAAATTGAAATTTTCACATCAAGATACTTTGATAAGACCATTGAATCTTTCGCTGCAATAACATCGCCTTTTTTTAGGTCATTGTGGTTAATTCCCGAAAGATTGACCGCTGCACGTTGTCCCGCCACAATTTTTTCGACCTTGTCAGTGTGGTTTTGAAGTGAACGAACTTTTGCTTTCAG
>WQSV01000022.1 GCA_009787685.1 Bacillota bacterium | reverse complement strand
CTGTGGTCTCATGCGGTATTAGCTTCTATTTCTAGAAGTTATCCCCCAGATAAAGGTAGATTCTTCACGTGTTACTCACCCGTGCGCCACTGACGTATTGCTACGCCCGTTCGACTTGCATGTATTAAGCACGCCGCCAGCGTTCGTCCTGAGCCAGAATCAAACTCTCATGTTCGATAATTTCTCAAAACAATTCTACTGACTGTTTTGTAAAAAAGTACAATTTTTATATCAGCTTGTCCGACTAAAGCCAAGCCAATATTTTTCGACAAGAACTTGGATGTTCTTGTCAACTCAAAAAAACTATTAACGAGGTCAACTGTTTCTCAACAGTCAACATAGTCTTTTCAATGGTTCTTTCTATTCCCTTTTCAATGTCCAGTTAATCTCGTCAACAGACGAGTGGGTTGCAATCTCTCAATCGCAACCTACCCATAATAACACATTCTAAACACTGCGTCAACTGTTTTTACAAAAAAAGTTTTTTGTAATTTATGGAAAAAAGGGAGAATATTTCCAATGAAACTTTTTCGCTCTTTTTTCTTTGATTTGACCTTTTGCTTCTTTGCTCTCTACTTTGCTTCGCTTCCATTTATCTCTAGCTCCTTAAATTATACTCTTTCTCTTTTCTTCACCTTGATTGCTACGCTCAACTTTCGATATTTGCTGTCCTTTGTGTTAAAAGCAATCATGAAAACGAAAAACGGAACAGCAAGACCACCAAAGACAAAACCGAGAACAGCTTGCCCAACAATGAAAAAAGTGAACATTGAAACAAAACACATTAGGCTCATCACCCCTGTTGCAATTGTTGCAGCGCGGAATTTATTTGCTTTTTTTAGCGCTGTTTCATCACCCTTAACATACTCCTCAAATGGCTTGTCAGAAAAAACAAGTGGGGATTCGTGGTTGTTTTCTCCATTTTCATCAACATCAAAATCATAGTAAACAACACTGCCACACGGCATCAAAACTGAATCTCCAATTGTGTCATGAATTGCCCCTTTTAATTCCTTTGCAAGCGATTGAATACAAAGATCTGCCTCTTCAATTGTTTTGTCATAACAATTGCCCGAAAAATTGAAATTGATTGAGTATTTAACGTTTGGAACAAATTCTCTAATTTTCTCAACCATTTCAAGCGACATATTTTCATTCTCTAGCTCCTCTTTAATTTCAGAACAACTAACAAAAACAAGCCCATCATCATTGTCAAGCATATATTCATCGCCGTCCTCAAAATAGCCACAAGCCGTCAAGAGCGAATAATTTTTTGGCATTTTTTTCTCCGAATAGATAAAAACATCTATGCTCATTTTTCAAGATCTCCTTAAAAAGTTTTTGTTTGTTTCTCTAATTATTTCCCCTCAGCAACCTCACTGCTTCTTTTTTGAAGATGGCGAAATAAATAACAGATGTTATTATTACTGCGAAAAAAATTGTTGCAAAGGTTGCAAGCAGAAGAGTTAAGATGATTTTCCATGGTGTGAAAAGAAATGTGAACCTAAAGAATTGATAGAATGGAATATTTAATACTCCAATAAACCCGAAAGATAATCCAAAAGAAATCAGTTGCGACAAAAGAAGAATGACGAAAATTTCGATGAAATACATTATCGTGAGCCTTGAATTTGTCATTCCTTTTGCTTTTAAAACACCATAGAACGACTTGTTCTTTTTGAGGAGAAAATATTGATTGAAGATAGTTGATGCAAAAAACATTACAACAATGACAACAATTAACATCAAAAGAAAACTTTGAATAAAGCCTTGAACTCTTTCAATGAAGCGCATATCATAGAGAATGCCGAAGCCATAATACCACCACATCGCATTCAAATAAACATCTGGAAACAACACAAAAAGCGACTCAAGGCTATGCTCAACTCCATCAAAACTCTCAAAACACACCTCAATCAAAACCATGGCATCACTTAACAGATTCGCTTTTGTGATGAAATAGTGACCTTGCAAAATGCTATCAAGCCTTGAATCAAGAATTCCGACAAGGCGATATGAAATTGAAGTGAACATGAAATCATATGTTCCAGTTTCAAAATTAAAGACTCTTCTTGTTCCTTGAACAGTGATATATGAACCAATGAACATTTGAGGATTTGAAATCCCATAGAGATTGAAAACTCTTTCACTGACCAACATTTCTCGTTCATTTTGAATGTCTTCCCCATATTTTATTGCATTGACTCCGTGAGTGCTTTGAAAAAGCATTTCAAAATTTGTTGGAATTGAAGGTGAATTCAAATCAAATGCATGAATACGAGCATTGATACTTCCAAAAAACGGCTGAGCATTAAGCCGAATTGTTATGCTCTCCAAAAATGGGGAGTCGAGTCTCTGAACTTGGACTCCGCGAATGTTGTCAATTGAAAGAACCTCTTCACGAATACTCTTCGTCACTTGCGCTGCTGTTATCATCCCTGCTCTGTTCTCCAAAATACTCCCATGCCTAAAATCTTCAAAAAGATTACCAAGAGAGAATGTGAAAAGAAGCGTTGTTATTGAAATCAAGAACACCACCAAAAAGCTTAGGAAAATTTTGACATAGCTTTTTCTTTTCCTAAAGAGATTATATAATGAGAGTTTTGCGAGGTTCCAGATGTTCATTTTTAAAAGAGCTGAAAGTTGGATGTGGAGAGGATATTGTCAACAGTCTTCGACTGGTTTGTTGGGTTCTGCGTATATTTGCACTCTCCGTCAAGAGGGTCGAAGACCCTTGTCAACAGTTTTCAACTGTTCTGTCGGATTTTGCTCGTATTCGCTTTCAGCGTCAAACGGGTCGAAGACCCTTGTCACGCATCTTTGATGCCTTTGTCGGAGAATTTCTCTTAATAGCAATCTCTCACAAATGGGCTGAAAGCCCTTGTTAATTTATTTCTATTCTTATTTTCGCTCTAGCTTCGCAACAACGTTAGTGGCTCAATTTTTGAAATTCGTCTTCGAAAGAAAATGTAGCGAATTGCAATTAACCCAAGGCTTGCAAGGAACATATAAAAAATCGCGAGAGGTCTTGCCGAAATCAAAAATTCAAAATCAAAGAGATTTGTTGCAACTGAAGCATAATAATTCAACATCACAAAATTCAATCCGATTGCAATGGCGAACGAGACAACAAACAATGAAAGAAAGACTATGTAATAAAGAATTGAAATTGTGGTTGAATTTGCTCCGAGCAGTTTGAGCTTTGCAATAAATTCCCCACGTGAGTTGATAAGAATCGATAAGATATTCGACAAAATGAAAAAAGCAATCACTATCATGAGATATGCAAGTGCCATGAGGACAGCTTCCGCAATCCTCATCATCTCAATACTATTGATTATCCATGGAATGTTAAATGAACAAACTTTGCCTTCTTCATAGGCATTTCTCAACGTTCTATAGAACGAATGAAGAGCGCGCGCACTATTGATTTCAAATGAGACTGGAATAGTTGTCGCCTCCCCATGACCACTCAAAACATCATGCATGTCAAGAACAAGATTTAATGGAAAATAGAAAAATGTGCTAATGATGTCATCACAATATCCGAACACTCCTGCAATTTTGACATCGCGACTTGGAACATGAGGCGAATCCATTGGGGAAATGGAGACAATCGAGCCATAGGATGCTCCTAATGCACCTGCAATCATTGAAGAGATAAAAATATTATAGAATCCGTTATTGGGATAGTTATCACTCTCCGACCACCCTCTTCCATCAATAAACGGAAACAAAGCATAAATGTCATTTTGAAATATTATTCCACTGCCACTAAAAAACCTCCATTCAGCCGTGTCTTTTGACGAAGTGTTTGTTGTGTTGAAAACATTGTCGCCATAGAAAAAGGAAATATCGCTCAACACCCCAGCCATTTCCCACCCATTCCAAATATGTGCGCCGTTTGAATATGGAATAACATTTCGGACAGAATCTGCAGAATGCATTTCAGCAAAAAATCTGTAGCTCCCAAACTCGGCAATATCTCTGTCGATTTCGCGATAGTAGTTATCCATCAAATCATTTGAAAAAGAATAAACTCCAAGAGCAAGCGAAAACACTATCGTTGCAATGAGCAAAAACAATAAACTTTGCTTAATGATTAGTCGCAGTTCGAGTGCAAATAATGAAATGGCTTTTTTCATTTTTCTTTTTGTTGATTTTTTTTAATAGTGATTACTCTATAGGGTGAAAAGTTGAAGTGTTGCCAACGCTTTCAACTGTTCTGTCTGGTTCTGACTTGTATTCGCATTCAGCGTCAAGAGGGTCAAAGACCCTTGTCGAGTATCTTTGATACTTTTGCGTAAATTACTTTTACAAGAAATTCTCCAACAGGTGGGTCGAAGACCCTTGTCAAGCATCTTTTGATGCATTTGTCGGAGAATTTTTAGTAATAGCAATCTCTCACAAATGGTCTGAAAGCCCTTGTCAACAGTTTTCAACTGCTCTGTCGGATTCTGCTTGTTATTCGCATTCAGCGTCAAACGGGTCGAAGACCCTTGTCAACAGTCTTCGACTGGTTTGTCGGGTTCTGCTTGTTATTCGCATTCAGCGTCAAACGGGTCGAAGACCCTTGTCAACAGTCTTCGACTGGTTTGTCGGGTTCTGCGTGTATTCGCACTCTTCGTCAAGAGGGTCGAAGACCCTTGTCAAGGGTCTTCGACCCTCTCATCAGAGAATATCATGTAGTAGCATTTTCAGTCAAACAGATTGAACACTCTTGTCAAATTAATTTTATCGCTACTCCCACTCTTAACTCTATTTCTACACTATTTTCAAATTCCTCTTTGCATAGAACATGTATTGTTGAGCATAGCCAGCCAGTTTTTTATAACGTTTTTCATAATGGGCGCGAACTTTTTCTGGTGTGTTTAATTCTTCTGTTTTACCTGCATTGAAAATGTGAATGTCGGTTGGATAGTAATGCATATGGGAGAGAGCGAACAGCATTATGCATGAAATAACTTTATCACCCACTCCATAGAGCGACTTCAAAAGCTTTTCCGCTTCATCAGTTTTCGCGTTTTTCACTTTTGAAAGAAATTCTTCGGTTATTAAGGTTTGGTTACGAAAAAGAAATTTGTCACGAAAACCAAGTTTCATCTTTTTAAAATCTTCAAGAGTGATTGTTTTGTAGTTTTCTAAAGTTATGAATGCAAAATAGTCATCGTATCTCTCACCAAATTTTTCGCATATGTTCTCGATTATTTTTTGAATGTTTGGGATGTTTTGGCGAATTGAAATGACAAAACTAATAATCGTTTCAAACAAATCTTGTTTCAAAATTCGAATTCCTCGACATAAGGGTAAAATTTCTTTTAATTCTTCAAATTGAATTAGTGAATTATATATTTTTTCATAGTCAGTTTCAATGTCAAAATAGTTTTTGAAATAGTCTGGATCAAACGTCTCAAAATAATATTCGTTGTCGATTTCGAAAATTTCGCACTTCTTGTTTAAAGAATACACCACATGATGAAAACTGTCAAGTTTCTTAAAACGAAAAACTTGTCCGCATTCAAGTGTTTTTTCAATGCAAAAATCGGGTGTTTTTTTGATTTTAAATCCTTTTTTATTTAATTCAACGCACATAAAATTCACAGGAGACGCATCCATCGTTCCGTTAATAATAGTTTTTGGGGCATCAAGAGCGACATTTTTTGCATTTTTTAAAACAAAAAACTCAAAAAGCAGAAAAGGGTTGCCCACGAATATTTAGTGAAACAACCCTTTTTAATTGTAAAATTATGTCAAAAAACTAGCTAGCGTAGACGCTGACTTGTTTTCTGCCTTTTCTGTCTTCAAATTTGACTACTCCAGTGACTAGCGCGAAAAGAGTGTCATCAGAACCTCTGCCAACATTTTCGCCCGGATGAATTCTTGTTCCCCTTTGGCGAACCAAAATGCTTCCCGCTGAACACGCTTGTCCGTCAGCACGCTTGACACCTAGTCTTTTTGAAGCCGATTCGCGACCGTTTCTTGATGAACCCACCCCTTTTTTGTGGGCAAAAAATTGAATATTAATTTTAAACATAATGATTTCTCCGTTTGTTATGATTTTTTAATGTTAAGTTTGACGAATTTCCCGTAGTTTTCGACAAGATTTGTGACCCCGCAAAGCATTGTGTTGAGGATTATATTTGCATTGTGGCGATCTTCATCCTCAAGTTCTGGAATGATTATTTCCATCAAGGCAATGTCCTCGTCTTGTTTGAACTCAATTGGAACTCCAGCAACTTGCATAAGCCCCAATACTGCTGTTTGAATAACGCTTGAAACCGCAGCGCAGACAATGTCTTCGCCCTCACTCGCATAGCCAGTGTGTCCAAGAGCAACGACTTTTACTATTTCGTCATACTTTTTTGTTATTGTTATGTTAGTCATTTTTCAATGCACAATTCACAATGCTCAATTTTTTCATTGGGCATTTAAAAAAAGCTTTTTTAGCCAATTTTTGTGATTTTGATTTTTGTGAAAGGTTGACGGTGACCAAGTTTTCTTCTGACATTTTTCTTTGGCTTATAAGTGAAAACAGTTAATTTCTTGCCTTTTCCATGAGAAACAACTTCCGCACTCGCTTTCACGCTTGAAGTTTCCTCTCCTGCTGTCACTTTGTCGTCTTTTGAAATCATCAAAACATCCAGTTCAATTTTTGAACCTTCTGCGATTTCGAGTTTTTCAACCTCGATAACATCTCCAACTGACACTTTGAATTGCTTTCCACCGCAATTTACGATTGCATACATTGTCTTTAATCTCCATTTTTTGAGTCAAAACCGAACATGAGACATTCAAGGCAAAACCCTCAAAACATTTCATCTTTCTATTTTTTTCTCTAGTATTTGAGCATTTGCCCACAAAAATTGACGCACTTCTCAGCACGCAACCACTAATATAACAAACATTACACCCCTTGTCAAGCGTTTTTCGCCATAAAATCAATGTTTTTTTCATCAAACCAACTCACAAGATAATGTCGAAAAATCAAATATTTCGTCATAATAAGGACAGCCCCGCAATAAAATTAATAGTATGCGAAAAACTTTGGCGAAGGCAGTTTTCATCTTGACAATTTTCGCGGTTGTTGACAGACTGCTTGGATTTGGATTTAAAATATTTTTAGCACGCGAGCTAGGACCTGCGGCAATCGGAATTTATCAAGTTGCGTTGTCGCTATTTTTCGTTTTCTTGACATTGACAACAAGTGGAATTCCTTTGATTGTTTCAAAGCTCACTGCAATTCAAAAAAACAAAGGAAACTTTGATTCTCAACACTCAACTGTCACCGCGGCTTTCATTTCTGGACTTGTCACAAGCGTTATTATTGCGGCAATATTTTTGATTTTCAGAAACCAACTTGCAAATGTTTTTGCATCTCCCGCTTCAATGACGCTTGTTCTTCTATTGCTCCCTGCCGTGATTTTTAGTGGGATATTTTCAGCTTTTCGAGGATATTTGTGGGGTCATGAAAAATATATCACTATTTCTGTCATTGAGCTATGCGAACAAATAACGAGAATTGGACTTTGCGTTCTTTTGTTCTCTCTTGGGTTTGACAGACTCAGAATGACAGCGGTTTCGCTCTCCGCTGCAGTTGGACTAACCGCTGTTCTTTGCATCGCTGCCTATATTAAAATGAAGGGGAAATTGAAAAATCCAAAAGGACATTTCAAGCCACTTTTGAAACAAAGCGTTCCTATCACCATGATTCGCGCGTCGAACACGCTCGTCGGCTCTTTGATTGCTATTGCTGTTCCTTTTCTTTTGATGCAACAGGGACTAACGAGTGAAGAGAGCATGTATATCTTTGGAGCAAGTGTTGGAATGGCATTACCACTTCTTTATATCCCAATTGTTGCAGTCGGCTCACTGTCCTATGTCATGATTCCAACACTTGCGCGTTCCTATGCATCAAAAGATATGAAAACGGTTCAGAAACAAGTCACGAATGCGATTGCTTTTGCAATCGTTGTCGCAAGCTTTTTCATTCCAATACTCGCTGGACTTGGCGAAAACTTGGGAGTTTTCATCTATGGAGCGGAAAACGCGCTTGCTGGGCGATTTGTTCGATTGAGCGCTTGGATACTCATTCCTATGGCAATTGAGAGCATAACAAGCTCAATGATGAATTCGTTAGATTTGCAAAAACACAGTTTCTTCAACTATCTCATCGGTGCTGGAGTAATGTTTGCATTAATGTTTAGTTTTATTAGGGGTTTTCGAATTGAGATTTTCATGATTGGAATGTTTCTCTCTCTCACCATTTCAAGCATTCTTGATCTTATTACCATAAGACGAAAAGTCGGCATAAAACTAAATATCGTCCCGACCCTAATAAAATGCTTGGTTCTCTGCTTCCCAACGCTGTTTCTTGTTCGATCTCTTCATTCTCTCTTGACACCGATTCCAATGTTTTTGAATCTCGGAATTTCGGGACTTGTTGGATTTTTCTTCATGGGCGCATTGATGATGGTCTTTTCTGTCTATGACTTTGGATTCAGATTTAAGAAAAAACCATTTGGGAAACTTCTTTTGAAGACGAAGAAAAAGTATTAGTTTTCAAAATTTCCAGTGATTTTTTATAGGTTTTGAAACTTCCAATAATATAGGTTGTTTCATTTTTGTTCGCATTTTTTAAAGCATCTTCAAATGGCAATTCTGCAATTTGAAGATGCTTTTCTTCTTTTGCATGCTTTGCATATTCATTCATTAATTCACTTGATGAATAAAACACACCCGATGAACCGCCTTGAACAACAACCTCTGTTCCAGCGGTGAAGACTATTTTGACCTTGTTACTTTTTAGTTTTTTCACGCCTTTTGCGAAAGTTTTCATGAATGAACTAATGTCTTTGTCGACAAGGAGCGCAATAATGATTGAAACACTTTCTTTAAGACCTTTGATTTCTTCTAAAAATGCTCCGACCGCATTAGCGTTGTGACAACCGTCAAACACGACTTTTGGCGATATCATAATTGTTTCAAACCTTGCTCGGTGCTTTGTTTGTGCCAATCCTTCATGAATATGTTCTTCTGTGATGTTGAAGCCTAGTTGGTTTAATGTTTCAAAGCATTTCAGACATAATGCGAGATTTTCTTTTTGAAATTCGCCGACTAGTGGGGTTTTATAGCCTTTTGAATCTTTTGACTCAACTGTCAAATATGGAATGTCGCAGACTTTTTTGAGATTGTTCGCAGTGATTGCAACGCTGTTTGGCTTGAGACTTTTCACGACCTCTTTCATGTTTTCTTCAACAGTGTTTCCAAGCAGAGATTCATGGTCAATGTCAATTTTTGTTATGAGAGTGACAAGTGAATCAATAATATTAGTGCAATCAACTGGACTCTCAATTCCAGTTTCAATAATTGCGATGTCCACTTCATGTTTTGCAAAATGCAAGCAAGCAAGAGTTGTTATAACTTCCCAGAAAGTCACAAAAACTCCTTCTTTTTGTTTTTCTTCGATTAATGGTTTCAAATCAATCAAATACTCTTCAATTTCTCCTCCACTAATTTGATTTTTCGAAAAAATCGCTTTCAAATTAAGGCTTGAATTTGGATAGTTTTCAACAGGATTATGGCTTTTTGCCCTCTTTTTGTTTTCAAAATCAACGGACATGTCTTCATTCGCTTCACACCCTTTCATTCCAATCTCAATATATTCATTCATTTGAATCAAAAATGGGCTCATGAATTTTCCAACTTTGAGTCCCGAATGAGTCAAAACTGCAAAAAGTGTCTCGCAAACACTCCCTTTTCCATTCGTTCCAGTGACATAAATGCTTTTGAATTTTTTGTGAGGTCTTCCCAATTTTTCAACAAAATACCCGACAGTTTTTAGGGTCGGATTTTTCGTGAACATTTGGAAACTGTTGAGATAATCAAGAGAGTTCATCATTCTATCACAATATACTAATTCAGCAAATTTTGCAAGCATGTTGGACTGCTTTTTTTGATATCTATCTGCTGGAAATTCTTTTTAGTTCTCCTGTTTGAAAATTGAAAAGCATGTCACGATGGTCAACCAGTGAAAAATTGTAGTCTGGCTGAACGACTATGTCGACTTGCCAGATTCTGAAATTTGTTATGAATATTCTTTGGCGGAACGCAACAGTGAACGCAAACGCTCGAATTATTGAAGCTCTGTTGATTTGTTCATATGTCAAGTTTTGATAGTTTGCGTTGTAGCCAACGAATAAAATGTTCGCATATGCAGTTGATTTTTCAAAAGCCAAAAAATTCCCATCACTTTCACGAAAAATTGGAGTTATGTTGCTTGGGAATCTT
Source organism: Bacillota bacterium (assembly GCA_009787685.1). GTDB lineage: Bacteria > Bacillota > Clostridia > Christensenellales > Pumilibacteraceae > WRAY01. Next base: position 3,610 of record WQSV01000022.1, on the reverse strand, counting down.
TGGTGATTGTATTCAGGGTAAAACCTGAAAAAATTGCCGATTCTGTTTCCAGCAAGTATTGCAAGAGCATCCATTTCAACAACATTAAAAGGAGCGAAAATATAATTTGGTCGAAACTCACGAGAAAGGCGAACAACCTCTTGAACATTCCTTTTCGTTAATTCTGTCAAAAAAACAGAGTTAATGCTTGTCAAACGATGGTTGCGAAGAGTCGTCCTTGTCCTTTGAAAATTTCTTAAATCGCCCACTACATGCACCTCATTTTCATAAACAACAACACTAGTCACGCATGCAAAATTGTTGACAGGAATAATTGAGTTGTTGATAGGCAATCGTGGATAAAAAATGAGACCATTAAAAAAAGCGAACAGAACAAGAATCATCGCAAGTGGACGAACGACGCCGATTTTGGCAAAACAATATTTGATTGTTGCTGACATCTTTTTGGGACGCCAATGGCTCCGTCCCCTGCAATCAATCTCGCTTAATCTCAAAGAGGATTCCAGTATCGATGTCCTGCTGTTTGAACCATGACCACTCCCATTCGAACAACCACTGTCCGAATGGACATTTTTATTCCACACCCCTCTCCCCCCCCTCCGTCGAATAAAATAGCTTGACAGAAAAAAGTAACTTGGATAGACAAGAGCAATTAGTGGAGTCGAAAAATAAATGACTGTTGAAAACGGAAGATATGCAAAAAACGAAGCAACAACATCAATGACTCTCAACAAATACCCAGCTCCTGTGACCAAAAAACCCAAGAACGGCATTATCATTGCAAGAACTATTGCGACAAACAGAAATGAAAAACTGAACATGAAAAATGGCATGAGGATAATGTTTAGCAAAATTGAATAGGTGTGAAATTGTGAAAAATGAAAAATCATTGCGGGGACAACGCCAAGTTGAGCCGACATTGTCATCGACATAAATTGAGAACCTTTTTTAAAAAGTCGAAGTTTTTTGTGGAGAAAATTTGCAATATGCCGTTGAAACAAAACTATTGAATAGACCGCACCAACACTCATCATAAAACCCGGATCAAACAAATAGAGCGGATAAATGAGTAATATGACAGATATAGCAAGGAAAACGGAGGAGAGCCTGTCTCGAAAAAGCCCAGAATTTTGTCCGATTAGGAAAACTTGAATCATTATGAAAGCTCTAATGACTGAGGGTGAAAAGCTCGCAAGAAAAAGGTAGAGAAACAAAATGACTGTGATGATTGCATGGGATTTCCAACGACGAATTTTAAGTTTGCCAAGAATAAACGAGAGCAGAGATGTTATGAGCATGAGGTGAAGTCCAGAAACGGCAAGAACATGCCCAAAACCAGAATTTTGAAAGTTGAAGCGAATATCGTCAGACAATTCATTTCTGTCACCCGTCAAAATCCCCCATGCAAGTCCGCCATAATCTTCTCCCATCCTTTCCCGCAACGTTTGTTGAATTCGCATCGTAAATCGCCGATACCACCCTGCCCTTTCAGGCGTGACATGAATATGTTGTCTGTCATAGTTCACATACATTCTATAACGCACGCCCGTTCTTAATGCTCTTGTTGATATGTTCATGTCATCATCAAGGATATAACTAAAATGAGTGGCTCCCGAAACTGTCACCATTGATGCTGGAGCAATAACATTCAAAACACTACCTTCATTTGGAACATTGCGAACAGTCACCCTCATTCTTCCTCTCACTCTCTCGCCCTCATGAGTTACGTTTGTCAAGACCAAAATAATATTCTCATCATTTCGAATGACATCGTCAACATTACCCCTTATTGTCACAACCTCGCCAGCCAAAAAAGAACTTTGATTGTTGTGATTAACAAAAATGACAAAATTCAAAAAAACAGCGACTGAACATATCGCTGCTATTATGAAAGTTAATATTTTGTGAAGGGTTGCTTTTTTAAACCAAAAATAGGTGGAACAAGAAAGAGCGAACGTGAACCAAGCAACAAACAAAACCCATCCAGCAACCGGCGACAGAAAAGTCAAAAATCCAAGCAGGACAGAAACAACAATAAAAACAGCAATAACAAGAAGCGAACGAAAATTTATGTAGCGATGTTTTTGCTTCCGCTGAATTTCTTGTTTTGCATCATCGCTTGAAATATTATAATCTAATCGATTGATGTCATTATTCATTTTTCATCACCCTCCTTTGTTAGTTTTTTTATTGTTGTTATGAAAACAAATGCAAGCGCCACCTTTATTAACTTTCTATCGTTAAGAACGACAACACCTCTCTAGCACGAATATTTCTGCTATAAATAATTTCGGGAAATTCGCTTAATCCCTCTTTAATAATCTGTCAATGCAAGCAAATAATCAGTTGAAACACTGAAAATCTTTGCCATTTTCACAACCATGTCGACACTCGGCCTGTGTTTTCCCGTTTCCCAACGGTTTATGTCTGCTTGATAAACGGACAGTTTTTCCGCAAACTGTCTTTGAGTCCATTCTTTCTCATTCCTAAGGTCTACTAATCTTTCACAAAATTTTTGCCAATCCATATCTAGGATTATAACAAATTTGCTGTCAAGCGACTTTCTTGACAGCAAATTTTATGTCAGATTTTTTTCTTAAACCCTTTTTTCGATTCTGAATTAATTTAAAAACGCGATGCAAATTCTCTCTTTTAACAAAAGTTAATTGAAACCCTCTTTCACAAAATTCACTTATCATTAAAAATTACTTTCTTCTTAATGTGATTATTATACCATGTTAAAACCATTTTGCCAAGCATCTTCAATGCCTTTATTGGAAAAATTCTAATAGCACATTTGAATCTTCCGCATAAACAGCCCATTTCATTTTGAATAGGTGTTTAAAGAATGGAGCTAATCCTTTTTACTTGAGTTTAGCCATAAGGTGGAATGGAATAAAATTTCTTTTATAAGGTAGAACTGTCAGAACATTTTTTATTAGACTTTCAAGACAAAGTTGACTGGGAGAAAGTTTTTAGGTATCAAAAACTTAGCTCGGAATTTATAAAGCATTGCATAGACAACAAATTTTTGACATCATAGCACTATCAACTTACATTGAAACATCAAAAAAAGGCAATTAGCACACTTGATTCAGATTATCAAGTGGGATTAAAATTGCTTGTTAGTATTTAATGACTTTAAACAACCTGCTACTATCATACTGAAGAATTGGAGTACAATTCCCGTTTTCCCGTTTTTGATTCTAGAATAAGGGATTTTTTTCTGTTTTTTCACAATAGGCGTCAACGCCCCCCAACCTATTTTTCGGTTGGGGGACGTTTCCTTCTCTTTTTTTATTCGACGCAAAGGGGCTTTCATGATGTTGAAAGTTGGCGCAAGCAACCTATAGGCAGTTCTTAAAGTGGCAGTTGGGATTGGCAAAAAAAGGCGGGGTCAAGTTTTTAGCGATCAAAAAACACCACTCTCTAATAGCATCAGCCTAGTTGCCAACTAGCCTAAATCGTGGCTCTTGACGGGTGCTTTTGGCACAAAATCGCCCGTTTTTGACCTTTCTCCACGACGCCAAACAGACCCACCAAAAGCCTAGAAGTCTAGGCTTTTGGCACTAAAAAAGGCACACCAGATGATGTGCCAAATTTTGGCGGG
>WQSV01000021.1 GCA_009787685.1 Bacillota bacterium | reverse complement strand
GCTGCCTCGCAACTAGCTTCCGCTAATCTTGGCGGCGCTGTCCACTTCGTTAATCAAAACACTATCTTCGCAGGCCCATCAGGTACCGCTACTGCTGCTTTTAGATCAGTGCTACTTGTTTTTTTAAATTGTTGTTGAATAGTGAAAGTAAGAATAATGCCTTTGATAAAATAATGGCAAACTAGTTATGGGGTCAAAACACTCTATCCCCCTTTATCTTTTTTAAAAGGTAAGCAAAAACCCAATTTAAAAGGTAAGCAAAAACCCAATTTAAAAGGTAAGCAAAAACTCAAATAAGAAATAATAGCTTTTTTCAAAAACAAAAAAGTGCCTTAATTGGCACTTTTTTGTTGGTTTTATTCTTCTTCTTCAATGATTTCTTCTTCGGGTTCGGCTACTGCTACGCAAACTACTTCTCCTGCTCCTTTGAGGCGCATCATTCGGACACCTTGGGTGTCACGCGAGATTTTTGAGACATCTTTTGCTCGCATTCTGATTATTGTTCCGTTGTCGGCAATAATCATGATATCATCTTCTGGGTTGATTAGTTTGAGATTGACAAGATTTCCTGTTTTTTCGGTGAATCTTCCCGCTTTGATACCTTTTCCTCCGCGGAATTGGAGACGATAATCTTCGAGGTCACTTCGTTTTCCATAGCCATTTTGAGAGACAGTGAGGACTTCAAAGCCGTCTTTAACAACCGTCATGTCGACAACATAGTCTTTTTCGTTTAAGCGCATGCTTCGGACGCCTTGTGTTCCGCGACCCATTTTTCTGACATCGTCTTCAGCAAAGCGAATGACTTTTCCTTCATGAGATGCAATCAAAATTTCGTCTCTCCCAGTCGTCAATTGAACGCTCATTAATTCATCGCCTTCATTGAGGGCAATTGCAATTTTTCCAACTTTTCTGATACTCTTGAATTCGACTAGGTCAGTCTTTTTGACGAGTCCTTTTCTTGTTGCCATCATGAGGTTGCCTTGAGTGTCATCTTTGAGAGGAATGATAGCTTCCACTTTTTCACCTTCTTGGAGTTGCAATAGGTTGACGATTGCTCTTCCTCTTGCCGTTCTTTCGAACTCTGGAACTTCATAGGCTTTGATTGCATAAACTTTTCCAAAGTTTGTGAAGAACAACAAGTTATCATGGGTGTTTGTGACGAACATTCTTGTGACAAAATCTTCTTCTTTCGGGCGATGAGCAGTGACGCCTTTCCCTCCACGACGTTGCGCACGATATTCATTTTTTGGAAGGCGTTTGACATAGCCAAAGTGAGTCATCGAAACAACGACATCTTCTTTGTCAATGAGGTCGCCAATGTCAATTTCGTCATAGTCGATTTGAATTTCAGTTTGTCTATCCCTTCCGTGTTTTTCAACGATTTCTCCCATCTCTTCTTTGAGGATATCAAGAACGCGTTGAGGAGTGTTAAGGATATTTTTGAGGTCAGCGATTACTTCTTTGATTTGAGCAAGCTCATTTTTGAGGTGTTCAACTTCCAGACTAGTCAAGCGAGACAGACGCATCTCAAGGATTGCGTTCGCTTGTTTGTCGGAAAGAATGAATTTCGCCATCAACTGCTCTGCGGCTTCAACTTTGTCGCGCGATTTTTTGATAATTGCAATAACATCGTCAATGTTTGCAAGAGCTTTGACAAGTCCTTCAAGAATGTGCTCTCTTTCTTCCGCTTTTTCAAGGTCATATTTTGTTCTGCGGACAACGATTTCTTTTTGATGCTCAAGGTAATAATAGAGCATCTCTTTAAGGTTCAAGATTTTCGGTTCGCCATTGACAAGGGAAAGGAACGTGATACCATTTGAAATTTGGAGATTAGTGTGTTTATAAAGCAAGTTCAAAACAACGTTTGCTTGAGCGTCACGCTTGATATCAATGACAACTCTTAGTCCAGTTCTGTCACTTTGTTCATGAATTGCACTGATTCCCTCAATTTTCTTTTCTTTGACAAGGTCAGCAATATGCGCGATGAGTTCTGCTTTGTTAACTTGATAAGGCAGTTCCGTGACAACGATTCTTTCACGCTTTGCTTCTCCGCCTTCACGTGCTGAATATTCTTGAATTTCACATTTAGATCGAATAACAACACCACCACGACCCGTTTTATAGGCTCTGCGAAGATTAGCTCTTCCCATTATAACGCCACCCGTTGGATAGTCAGGCGCAGGAATGAAAGTGCAAAGATCATCGATTGAGATTTCCGGGTTGTCAATCAAAGCGATAACTGCGTTGACAGTTTCTCTTAAATTGTGAGGGGGGATGTTCGTTGCCATACCGACCGCAATACCATCTGAGCCGTTAACAAGAAGGTTTGGAAAGCGTGACGGCAAAACTTGAGGTTGCTCGAGTGAGTCGTCAAAGTTTGGATACCAGTCAACTGTTTCCTTGTCAATATCTCGAAGCATTTCTGCTGCGATTTTGCTGAGTTTTGCTTCAGTGTAACGTTGTGCGGCTGCTGGGTCGCCATCGACTGACCCGAAGTTTCCATGTCCATCAACCAGTGGATGTAGAATAGAAAACGGCTGAGCAAGACGAACAAGCGCGTTATAGACCGCGCTGTCACCGTGAGGATGATATTTACCCAAAACGTCACCGACGATTCTTGCGCATTTGCGGTATGGCTTGTCTGGGTAGAGGTTGAGTTCGCCCATCGCATACAAAATTCTGCGGTGAACAGGTTTTAATCCATCTCGAACATCTGGAATGGCACGAGAGACGTTAACCGCCATCGCATAAGAAATGAATGATTTCTCCATTTCTTCTTTGATTTGACGCTTGACAATCTTTGTGTTATCGACAATTTTTTTCAACTCTTCGTTGTTGTTATCTTTCTTTTTCATAGTTAAATTTCCTCTAAATCTAAAAGTAATGCGGAATGAAGAACTGACATCAAATTTACCTTAATTACTATTCAATACTCCTCATTCCTCATTGAAAAATTTTTTAAATATCCAACTCTTTAACAAGCTTAGCGTTGTCTTCAATGAACTTTCTTCTTAGTTCTGGGAGATCTCCCATGAGGATGTTGAAGGTTTGATCAGCTTCAAATGCGTCGTCCATTGTCACTTGAATTAAAGTTCGATGTTCTGGGTTCATTGTTGTTTCCCAAAGTTGGTTTGCATTCATTTCCCCAAGACCTTTATAGCGTTGAACATCACAACCTTTTCTTCCAAGTGAATTTAGTTTGTCGTTGAGTTCTTTGTCGTTATAGCAATAGTGTTCTTGTCGAGACTTTGTCACTTTGTAGAGTGGCGGTTGAGCGATATAAACATTACCGTTTTCAATGAGTGGTCTCATATAGCGGAAAAGGAATGTCAAAATTAGTATTCTGATGTGAGATCCATCAACGTCCGCGTCCGTCATACAAATTATGCGACTATAACGAAGTTTTGACGCATCAAAGTCATCTCCTATTCCACAACCAAATGCGGTTATCATTGCTTTTATTTCGGCATTTTCCAAAACTTTTGCAAGGCGCGATTTTTCGACATTTAGGATTTTTCCGCGAAGTGGAAGGATTGCTTGAAAACGTCTGTCTCTTCCTTGCTTTGCTGTTCCCCCTGCACTGTCACCCTCGACAATATAAATCTCACAATTTGCTGGGTCTTTGTCGGTGCAATCCGCGAGTTTTCCCGGCAGAGTTGTTGACTCCAAAATTCCTTTGCGAATTGTCAATTCTCTTGCTTTTCTCGCAGCGTCTCTTGCACGCTGTGCTGTCAAGCACTTCAAAATAAGTTCTTTTGCTTGACTTGGATTTTCTTCCAAAAATGTTCCGAGTCCTTCAAGGAGTGCTTTTTCAACATAGGCACGCATTTCGGAGTTTCCAAGTTTTGTTTTTGTTTGCCCTTCAAATTGTGGGTTTGTTAGTTTTACACTGATGACTGCTGTTAGCCCTTCGCGGACATCTTCTCCAGAGAGTTTGTCGTCTGCTTTGATGATGTTTTGACGATGGGCAAAATCGTTGATTATTTTTGTGAGCGCGTTTCTAAAACCTGTTAAGTGAGTTCCACCCTCTTCAGTGTTGATATTGTTTGCATAGGTGTAGACAATTTCACTGAACGAATCATTATATTGCAACGCAATTTCGACAGTTGAATCTTTATATTCTTGTTCAGTGTAGATTGCTGTTGGAAAAAGAGTCACTTTGTTGCGATTAAGATATTCAACGAAATCCAAAATACCGCCATCAAACTTGAAAGTCTCTTCTTTTTCGCGTCCCACGCGTCTGTCGGCAAGAGTGAGCTTCAACCCTTTGTTGAGATAAGCGGCTTCGCGAATACGCGTTCTCAAATAGTCATATTGAAAATCAAGTGTTTCAAAAATTTCGCTGTCTGGGAAGAATGTTACTTTTGTCCCACGTTTTGAACTTTTTCCAACTTCCGCAAGGGCACGCATTGGAATTCCACGCATATATTTTTGGCGATATACTTTTCCATCGCGATAAACTTCGACTTCAAGCCATTCCGAAAGAGCATTAACGACGGAGAGTCCAACTCCATGGAGTCCGCCAGAAACTTTGTATCCGCCGTCGCCGAATTTTCCGCCCGCATGAAGTTTTGTCAAAACGACTTCAACGGTTGAAATTTTTTCTTTTGGGTGAATTTCAACAGGAATACCACGACCATTGTCCGTGACCGAACAAGAACCATCTCTTTGAATTTCAATCAAAATGTCCGTGCAATGCCCTGCAAGCGCTTCGTCAACAGAATTGTCGACAATCTCGGTAACAAGATGATGAAGACCCCTCTCATCTGTTGAGCCGATATACATCCCCGGTCTTTTTCTTACCGGATCAAGTCCTTCAAGGATTTGAATCTTACTGCTGTCATAATTCTCGTTTACTTTTGCCATATTTTTTACTCCTGTTCAGTGATTGGATTTTCAACCAACATCGGGCACGCAATACACACACAATCTTGGTCATTTTGCAAAAGCGTGCATTGCGCGCCCAAGCGAATGTTTTTCAACAATAGCTATTGTTGAATTCTTGTTTTTTAGTTAATTTTATTATAGCACAAACAAAAAAAAAGCGCAAATGAATTGAACTCATTTGCGTATTAAATTTTGATTAATTTTCGACATTTTGCTTCTAATGGCGTTATTTGGGGCTAGAACTCGCGAAAAAATTTTCTAGGCATTATGCCATATTGCGAATTTTTAATTCACAGCCGATTTTTTCGGCTATTAATTGACATTTTGCTGTTTCTTTTTCGGTCAAATTGTCCATTATGCTAAGAGTTGTTTTAATGTCGTGTTCGACACATTTTTTGGCAAATGCTATTATTTCTCCATGCGCACGCTCGCCAAAAATGCTTTTGCAAATTTCGTTGTAGCGCTCGGGAGTTGGAGCATTCAATGATATTGAAACGATGTCAATTACTTCAGACAGTTCCTTCGTTATGTCACGATTATTGATAAGATTTCCGAGTCCATTCGTGTTAAGACGAACGACTCGTCCGATTGATTTGAGGAATTTTGCAATTTTTATCATCTCATCAAAACGATAAGTTGACTCACCAAAGCCACAAAAAACAATCTGATCATACATAATATTTGTTGTTTCAATTTGCTCAATCACTTCATGAACATCTGGCTCACGAGAAAGCCACAACTCATCGTCTCCAATGCCTTTTGAATAAGATCGAATACAAAAACTGCAATCGTTTGAACAACGATTGGTGAGGTTTATGTAGAGATTGTTTTGATAGTGATAAGTAAAGTTGGTCATGATTTTTTGATATAGAATATCTCAATATTCAATAGCTGATGTTAGTTTTTCAAATTAACTCAACCAACAACGATTTAATATTCAATATTAAATCGTTTAGTTCATTTTTGCAAATAGTGTTAAAGCATTCCTCGTCGTCACTTCTTTCACCTCGTCAACCTCCACCCCCCATGCTTCGGCAATTCTTTGGGCAACATAAACAATATTTCTTGGGTGGTTGATTTTTCCTCGGTGTGGAACTGGCGTCAGATATGGACAGTCAGTTTCAACGAGAATTCTGTCGCGTGGAAGCACTTTTGCAAGGTCTGGAAGATGTGAATTTTTGTAGGAAATTGCGCCAGTGAAAGAGATGTAGTAGCCAAAATCAATGAACTTTTTTGCATAGTTCAAATCACCTGAATAGCAATGCATGACAGCGCTTTTTGTTATTTTGTGTGTGTTCTGCTTAATGATTTCAAACATGTCTTCATAAGCATCTCGAAGATGAAAAATTGCTGGAAGGTTAGCTTTTTCGACTAGATCGAGTTGTGAAATGAACGCGAATTTTTGAGAATCCTTGCAAGTGTCTTCATAATGATAGTCAAGTCCGATTTCACCAATTGCAACACATTTTTTGTCTTTTGACAATTTAAACATTTCATCGATTTGGACAATATCAAATTGTCTTGAATAGGATGGATGGACACCAACGCTAAAAAAAACTTTGTCGCTCAATTTCGAAATTTCAAAATTCTTCCGCGAAGCTTTAATGTCATAGCTCACAGAAACGAGAGAAGCCAGTCCGTCTCTCTCCATATTGTCGATAACCTCGTTTGCGTCGATTAGGTCGTTGCAAAGGTGTGCGTGCGTGTCGATTAATTTTTTCATTTGCATTTGACTGCTATTTGCAATTGCACCGAAAACTTAATAATTTGATATTGGCTCAATTTGCCATTAAGCTGTCGGCTGTGAATTGTCAATTTTAAATGTTTATTTGCTTTCTTTTGGCATAATATCCGAAACAATACCGCTGATTGCTGTTGTTTCAACTCCGCGCTTTTCCCACTCACGGATAATTTTGTTGATTCCGATTGAGTCAGATGAAGTGTGACCTGCGATGATAACATTGCCGATGTTTTGCTCTTTTAACGCTTTTGTGTCGGCTTCTGGAATGTGCATCATGACCAAAGTTCCAACTCCTGCTCTGAAATACTCTTTCAAAACATTAGCTCCGGGACCAGTTAGACCTGCCATTTGAACAACAATTTTTCCAGCAAAGCTGTCTTTCGAGCCGACTCTGATGATTGGTTTTCTTTCTGAATTTTTGTATTCCGGCAATTCTTCTAGTGCTGATGTTATGTCACCCAATGTTACATTTTCATTGCCCTCAAATTTTTTGTCGAGGAATTCTTGAACAGTGTTTTCGCCGATTAAATCAGCTGGATTGTGGAGAGAAATAAACGGCATCCCTAGTAGTTTTGCGGCTGACTCACTTCTTCTTGAGTTTGAAACATGCTCCCAATACGAGAGTTCATTTGCTCTTGCTTGGACAAGTTTTTGTGTTCTGTTTTTTGGAACACCGAGTTTAAAAAGTTTGTTGATATTTGCATTTTCCAAAATTGTCAACATTTTCGTGTTCGTCACTCTTGGGTGATGAGAGACAACACAATCATAGCCAAGTTCACGAGCAAGCAAAAGCTCTGGGGTGTCCATGTCTACTCCGAATAAAACTTTTTTGATATTGTTTCCCTCAACAATTACTCCAGAATCTGGAGGACATTCGTCAACACCAGCGAGATCCAATGCGATGTCGAGAAGTTCTTTTGTTGATAGCCCTTTTTCAGTTTTTGTTGTTTTTGTGTTTGTTGTTTTTGACATGATGGGTTTTATTCTCCTTTATTTGGTTGGGACACATTGTGTTCCCTGTTTTTTTTGTTAAGAGTTTTTTAGCTTTTGCACGCAATATCGTGTGAATAAACACGCCTAGATTATTTGTTTTTCTGCTAACTTCATTTTATTAGATGTTGTTTATGAACAATACCTTTTTCTAGGTTTTGTGTTGTTCATTTTTAAATTCAGTGGCACTTGGTATTGCTTTGCAACCTCGCAATGCTCACTTCCCGCACAATACTGGGTTGTCGGTCATATTGCAAAAGTGAACATTGTGAGTCCACGTGAGTAATAGTCGATAATTAAATATTTATTAGACTTTTCCTCTATTATTCCGCCAAACTCGCCAGTTCTTCTAGTTCCTTTTTTATGTCGAGGCGCGGGAATAGCATGACTGCTTCATTAGTTCCAACATTATATGACCCTTTGGGATTATGGAGAGCCTTTTTAAAATCTGTTGGCTCTTTTATTTTGATGGCTTCGAATATTCGAGATGGGGTTTTTGTCAAAAAAGGTTTGAGTAACGTTGAACTTACTCTGATTGCCTCCAAAAGATTAAACAAAACGCTTGAAAGAAGATCAAATTTTCCCTCTTTGTTCAATGCCCACGGAGCGGTCAAATCAATATATTTATTCGAATGACTAATCAATGAGAAAATTGTGCTGATTGCTTTTGCAACGTCGTTGTCTTTTATTTTCTCATCAACTTGCCCATTGAGAGCGTTTACTTTTTCAATGAAATCTTTACAATGTTCAGTTTCTTTTCCAATTTTTACTTTTCCTTTGAAATACTGCTTTACCATTGAGAGAGTTCTTTTTGTCAAATTTCCAAGATCATTGACAAGGTCGGAATTAACTTTTGTCAAAAATTGCTCAGATGAATAGTTGGAGTCTTGACCATAGGATAGTTCGCTGAGCAAGAAGTATCTAAGTGCGTCTGCCGAATATCTTTCGCTCAAAATAAATGGGTCGACAACGTTTCCAACTGATTTTGACATTTTACCGCCATCAAAGAGAATCCAGCCGTGTGAATAGATTTGTTTTGGAAGCGAAAGCTCAAGACTCAAAAGAATTGCTGGCCAAATGATTGCATGGAAGCGAGTTATTTCTTTTGCCATCATGTGGAGATCTGCTGGCCAAAATTGAAGAGTGGAAAGTGGAGAGTGGAGAGTTGTGTTGTTATTAGTTTTTTTATCCCTAGGTTCACACATCACGCTACACTCTCCATTCTCTTTACCAAAGTGGCCTAGTGCTGTGATATAGTTGCTAAGTGCATCAATCCAAACATAAATCACGTGTTTTTCATCAAACGGAACTTTCACCCCCCAATCAAAGCTTGTTCGCGTGACCGCGAGGTCTTCAAGTCCTGCTTCTATGAATTTTATCATTTCATTTGCTCGTGCTTTTGGAACAAGGAAGTCGGTTTCGGAAAGATGTTTTTTGATTTGTTCGCCGTATTTAGAAAGGCGGAAGAAATAAGCTTCTTCTTCTGCATCGTTGACTTCTCGATTGCAATCTGGACAATTTCCGTCTTTCAACTGTGTTTCAGTTAGAAAGGTTTCACATGGCGCGCAGTATTTCCCTTTGTAGACAGATTTGTAGATATCTCCTTTTTCATAGAGACGCGTGAAAATGTTTTGAACTGCTTTTTTGTGAAACTCATCAGTCGTTCGAATAAATCCATCATAAGAAATGTCAAGAACGCTCCAAAGTTCTTTGATATTTTCCACCAAAGGGTTGACGAATTCAATTGGGGTTATTCCTTTTTCTGTTGCATTTTTGAGAATTTTTTGACCATGCTCATCTGTTCCCGTCAAGTAGAAAACTTCATAGCCTTGCATACGTTTGAAACGAGCAATAGCATCGCATGCAACAGTTGTGTAGCAATGTCCGATATGCCATGCACCAGACGGATAGTAGATTGGTGTTGTGATATAGTATTTCTTTTTGTTTTTCGTGTTCATGTTAAATTAAGTTTAGCACAATTCCAAAAATATGTAAAGTGTTTTGTGTCAAAAACAAGGTTTTTATGGCAATTAGGTCGCTTCTATCAAAAGTCGCTCTTACGCGGACTTACTCAACAAAAATATCGAATAGACTCATTATTTGTCGAAAGGTTGAATAGACTGAAAGACAAGGCTTATGAAAATAGTTTGGACTCTTATGATGGTGGTGTCGATTGTGACACTTCTGATATTAAATCCGCAGAACACTGTTGTCGCAATGACTCGTGGCGCGAACGATGCAGTTCGGCTGTCAATGACGCTTGTCGCACTCTATGCGTTGTGGCTCGGTTTTTTTCAAATACTTGAAAAAACGGGTATTGCAAATTTTTTGGCAAAAATTTTATCACCCATCGTCAAATTTTTGTTTCCAAAATCAAAGAAAGAAACACGGCAATACATCACTCTCAACATGAGCGCGAACTTGCTAGGTTTGGGGGGAGCTGCGACTCCAATGGCAATTAAAGCGGTTGGAACAATGGACACAGGAAGCACGAGGGCAAGCATCAACATGATAATGCTTCTTGTGATCTCGTCAACATCATTGCAGTTAATGCCGATGACGGTCATCTCATTGAGAGCTTCTCACGGCTCAGCATCACCTGCTGACTTTGTTCCTGCAAGCATTATTGCGACAGTTGTTTCAACCATTTTGGGAATAACGCTTGTCAAAATCTATGGATTATTTTTGAAAAAACGTGAAAAGAAAAAAGAAGAATTGGGCAAAAGCGAGCTGATTATCAAGGAGAAAACAAAGAAGGAATTGCCTTTGAGCGTGTTTAAAAGGCAATAGAACTTGCAATTAAGTTTCAATCGTTGTCATTTCACAAAACACATTCGAATGGCAAGTTGCCCGTCCCTACAAGTTTATTTTTCCATTTTAAAACTATCTGTCAAAAATTGCAGGAGCGACAATCGGTCCCCCAAATAATTCTAATCATTACTATTAATTCTTCACTATTAGCTCTCCACTATTTATGTCATACATCATCCCATTAATTTTTATCACTGTCATATTGCTCTCGGTCATTCGAAAGCAAGACCCTTATTCATTGTTTATTCAAGGGTCGAGTTCGTCATTAAAGTTGATGATGAAAGTTTTCCCATATTTGGTGACAGTAATGATTGCAGTTGAAGTTTTTCGAATTAGTGGTGTTAGCGGAACAGTCGCTGGGTTCATCTCTCCTGCCATGAATTTTGTCGGCATACCTGCGGAATTAACAGAATTAATTTTGATTCGCCCTCTTTCGGGAGCTGGTTCACTTGCAGTCCTTGAAAACATTTTCGCGACATATGGCGCGGACTCAGATATTGGAAGAGCGGCATCAGTTGTTTATGGCTCATCGGAGACAATATTCTACATAAGCGCGGTCTATTTTTCTCAAACCAAAGTCAAGAGGTTGGGTTTTGCAATACCAATAGCGTTGATTTCAACCTTTGCTGGAAGTATTGTCGGGGTATTTTTTGTCGGAATAATTTGATAAACAAACCATGACAATTGTGAATTTGATTTTTACATCAAACAATATCATCCATTCTCTCTTTTCGGAATTGACAAATATAGGTCAATTCCTTTAACGTTGCATTTAAGTGATAGAAGAGTTTTTCTTCTCGCACTTTTTCCTTTTTTTCATTACACTTGAAACTATCATAAGAATCGCTCTCTTTTTTAGGATTTTGTGAATTGAGCAAAAACCATGCCCCAATCTAACAAATGAGGTGGAACGTTTTTTGTAATAGCCAACATAGTATTCACAGCTTTTGCAAATTTCTTTTTTCATCAAAATATATTCTACTATCTCATACAGGGATACGTCTTGCATTATCTCTATATGAGATACAATTTTTATATGAAAAAATAAAAGAACTTAGAGAAGAAAAAAAACTATCTCAAGACAAACTTGCAAAAGAACTTGGAGTTAGTCAAAACACCATAAGTCAATGCGAAACTGGAGAAAGAGAACCAGATATTACCACACTTAAAAGACTCTGTCAATTTTTTGATGTGACTGCTGGCTATATTTTGGACATGAAAGATTAATGTCTTTGATGGATTAAGCACTCCCCGCAACAAGACTGCGAGGTGTCGGACTAGAAGCAACGCGCGAGGAATTAACCCAAAAGGATTAAAAAAGAGGTGTCACTTTTTTGTTGACACCTCTTTTTTCTATTGATTGTTTGGGTTGTTCTTTTTTAGTTCTTCTGCGATTCTGACTCTTTCGTCGAAACGGATTCTTTCTTCTTCACGAATGCGCTCTTCTCTTGCTCTTTCTTCATCTTCAGCAGTTGGCTGGTTTGCACGGGCTTCAAGGTCGCGAAGTTCTTGTTCTGCTTGAAGTTCTTTTGCGCGAATTTGAGCTTGGATTCCCATTCTTGGCTGTTCTGCTGGTTGCTGAGCCACTTGTGCTTCTTTTTCAGCTTTTCTTTGATGGTAGTTTTTATAGCCTGCTTTTTGATTGTCTCCACTGTCCCAACGTCTACCTTTGACAGCAATAACGATGAACAATAGTCCGACTGTCAAAACGACAGCGATGATTGGCCAGATAATTCTGTTTTCCCAGCCCCAAATGTTTGCGAGCGAAACTGCCATGATGACGAACATCCCAATTGCAATAAGCGCACGAAGTTTTTTAAGAGGGACTGGTATTTTGAGAACGAAAACTCCGAGCATTATTACTGCTCCCCAAACGCCACTGATGAGCGCGACTGCATGAGGAAATCCGAACCATGAAAAACTGTCCGCCGTTCCTTCGATAGCACTCAATAACCAAAACACTGCTGCTAAAACGAATGATAGTGCTAATGTTATGTTTGAAAATAATCTGAATCTTTTTACCATAATTTTCTCCTTTGCGTCATTGACGCTTTTGTCGGGCGAGGACGATAATCCTTGCTCCCTTTTTTCAAATGGCTCTATGCCAAATAGTATTCAAGGTTTTTGTGTCATTTCGTGACTTTTGTCGGGATTGCGAACGAGTACTTTTATATTTTTTAATGTGCAGCATTCGGTGAATACCCCTACAGTTTGATTTTTTAGTGAGAAGGTTAGTTGCAATTCAACACTAATTCTGAATTCATAATTCTAAATAATCCATAATTCTTGAATTAAAAACCCTACCACCAACCTGCCAAGAAACCAAATCCAACAAATGCTCCAGCCACCGCGCCGACTATTAAGCCGACAGTGAGGAGTATTTTTGGGACAGATTTTGGATAGCGCCCGACGGTTCTGCCGTTTGCTCCGTTGACGAAGAAATTGTAGTTTTTCTTTTTGTAGTGATAATGCCCGACATAGACAGGGAGCAAAACATACTTGAATTTTATGTTTTCATAGGATGTTTGCGCTTGGAAGAATTCAACGACATCATAGTTATAGCGCGAGAGAATCATTTTTTTCAATCGGCTTTCAATATAGCCCCTTGCTTCGTCCCAGCATTGTCTGCCGTCTTTTTTGTAGTGATTAGCTGCAAAGCCACGGAGGAAGTTCTTTTCATATTGAACTGAATTTCCCGTGTCAAATGGAGCAAGTTTGTTTGAATCTTTTTTCGAGATGTCTTCTGTTGCATGAATCAAAACTTCGTTGAAATTAGCATTGAATCCGCCCGAGATGTTCGTCCATTGAGTTCTTCTTTGAGAAACCATTTTTCCGCCTACTCTGACAGTGACCCAAAAATGCTTTCCAATTCTTGCGCGATAGAACGAGCGAGTGAATGTGTCGAAACTGAATGCTGGAGTGTAGACCCCTTGCAACTCATCATCCGTTAAGCGCATTTTTTTGAATTTGCCCGGAGCATAGAGTTTCTTCTTGCTCCATGTGCAAAGACACTTTAATGCCGCATCTTTGTTGAGGCGAAATGGGATTATTGCATTCGGCTTGATTCCCGGAATTGCTTGGCTATTGACAACCACTGCTTTTCCGCAAAAAGCACAAACTGACGCCATTTCACTTCTGTCAACGACTTCACGAGCCCCGCAACCTTGACATTCAAAAACATGTGCATCGTTTGCCCAATTGTTGTTTGATTGGACATTGAAAAGTGCCATGATGTCGAGTTCTTGGCTTCTTGTCACTTCAACGCGTTTTGTTGCACCACAAAATTGGCAGTTCAAACTCTGCGTCTCGGGGTCAAATTCAACATTCGCACCACATGCGTGACATTGTGCTTGACTTTCATCGCCCTCTGTTCCATTACAAATAAATTCTTCGTGTTGTTGTCTTGCCATAATATTTTAAGTAAAACATGAAAAATAAAAAGTGAAAAATAAACGGATAGATTTATTAAAAACTAGACTTTTCATTTTTCATCTATTTAAAATTTCAATTTTTAAATTATGCCGGTGTTCCGCATTCTCCGCAAAATCTTGCTCCTGCTTTTAAAGGTTTTGAACATTTTGAACACGAAGCGGTTGTTGGTTGACCACATTC
>WQSV01000020.1 GCA_009787685.1 Bacillota bacterium | reverse complement strand
CAAGAGCAGGATGCACCAATAAAAGAAATCTCTACCACAAGCGAACAAGCGACAGGCGGAAAAAGAAAAGGCAAGAAAAAGTCGTCAATGTCATTTTGGACTGCATTAAAACTTTCTAGCAGAAACCTTTTGACAAAGAAAAAACGCAGCACAATGACAGCGATAGCTTCCGCTATAGGAATTTTAGGCATTGGCTTGATATTGGCACTCTCTACAGGGCTAAACGCATTCATAGGCGATTTAACACGCAATCAAGTTGAAACTAGCCCAATTCAAATTGCTACTTCTACATTTACACAAGCAAATGGTGCAGCCGTGCAGAGCCTAGAGAATTTTCCTGTAGACCCTAATGTTTTTGTTGATAGAACCTTAGAGCCTCGCCACCGCACAAGAGTGCCTGCGTACCTGCAATATATGTTCCAAGGCACAGGCAATTCGTTTGATTTTGACGGACAAAGCAATCAGTTTGATAGTAGTTGGTACAATTATATTTTTTATGGCACAGGCATGGATATAAACTTTTTCAACCAAAGAGCAGACGGCAATTTTGATATGATGACTGCAGCAGGCGGAGGCGGATTATTAGGTGCGCTCATGGGCGGCGGAGCAGTTCAGCAAATGCTTTGCCCAGAGTTTACACTAAGATATTATGACCTTTTAGTTGGGCAGTTGCCTACAGCGCATAACGAATTGGTGCTAGTAGTTAATCAGCAAAACGCTTTGTCTGATGTAACGCTAATGGGCTTAGGACTTCTAAACTTTGGCGACGGGGCAACCGAGTTTACATTTGAAGAAATTTTGGGCATGGATTTTATCTTGCCGACTAATGATGTTCTTTATACACCAGTTATAGAGAGCGGGCAAGTTGTAAGGTTTGAGCGAAATGTAATTGAAAGTCCGGGGAGATCTACGCTTTTAGCCTCACAAGTAGAGGGCAATGCTAATGTCAAAACTTTTAGCATATCGGGAATAATTCGTTTGCAAGAGGGTAACGACATGGGCTTGTATTCTACAGGAATAGCTTATCCAGCGGCAACAGCAAGATGGCTAGAGCAACAAAATGCAAACTCTGCTATTGTAGAGTGGATGATGGCAAATCCAAATCGTGACCCGTTCACAGGCGATGCGTTTACAACAATTCAAGCACAAGGCTTTGGCGGCATTACAATTTTATCGCCATACGACCAATGGGAAGATACATTCCGTGGTCTAGGCGGCGTTCCTGTTAGCGGAATAACAGTAAACGGATTAAACCTAGCGGCAAACGAAATTGCTATTTATGCGACAAGCCTAGCAGCAAAAGACAATATCAATGCGGTGCTAGATGCCTACAATCAAGGGCGAGACGAGGCGTATCAAATCTTTTATATCGACATTATAGAGATGCTTGGTGCAATGATGAGCGAAATGATAAACATGATAACATGGGCTTTGATTGCCTTTACTGGAATCTCGCTTATTGTATCGGCTGTTATGATTTCAATAATAACCTCAATATCAGTATTGGAGCGGACAAAAGAGATTGGCATTTTGCGAAGCATAGGAGCAAGGAAAAAAGATGTAACAAGACTATTTAATGCAGAGAATGTCATACTGGGGTTATTGGCTGGGCTAATCGGCGTACTCGTAACTGTTTTGCTCTCGTTCCCACTTAATTTGATATTAGGTGCAGTGGGCGCAGTAGGAGGCGGAGCGGCAATAGCAAGCCTAACTTGGTGGCATGCGCTAATCCTAATAGGAGTAAGCACAGGCGTAGCATTCTTGTCGGGTTTCTTGCCAGCAAGGAAAGCAGCCAAAAAAGACCCTGTTCTTGCACTAAGAAGCGAGTAACAATAAGGTAAAAATTAAAGGAGCGGTTAGGCGAAAAGCCTAAACTTCCCTGTAGTTTATCTTAAAAAATACAAATAAGGAGCAAATAAAAATGGCATATTATGCAGCTTGTTCTCATTGCGGTGAGGGCTTAATAAGGGCTTGTGAGGGAATTTATAGAAAACTCACTTGTCTTGAATGTAAAGAATATACAGACATAGAGATTAAGGATGGCATAGTAAAAATTTTGCGAGTTTCAAAAGACAATGCAGACTGCAATCAAGCATTGTCAGCTTAAAATGATAATGTTGTACGGTTAAAAAAATCTCAAAAAAAGTTGAGATTTTTTTAATTTGTTTGAAAAGTTAAAACTTTCCTGACATTTAGTCCCTATAATGGTAAGTGTTAAAGGCAACCGCCTCTTAACAATAAATTTGCGAGGTAATAGCATCATGGAAACAACACAAACAACAAGACCAGAAATGGAACTTGAAATCACACAAGATTGTGAAACAACAAGAGTAGAGGTAAGCGTAGAGGCACAAGGCGCAAGCAAAAAGCCGAGCAGAAAAAAACGCATACTCTTAATTTTAGTGCCACTAGCATTGATAACTCTAGCGATACTCTATGGAGCCCAAGTCATACCGACAATGGTTTTTACGGCGATACTGCTCTCGCTTGTAGGGATTGCAACTATCGTAGTGCTTTTACTTCTTGTTAAAAACCTAAGAGCAAAAAAAGGCATAAAAAAATGGGTCGTTAGCTTAGCAAAAATAGTGCCTATGATACCAGCACTTGCGCTTTATTTGGCAGGGGTTATCACTAGCGGTCAATTTGTAATTATAAAAGCGATACTTCTTTCAGTATTTATTGTTTTTGCAATTACTATGCTTGTAATCAACAAGAGGAAAAGTAAAAAAGTCAAAGAGCAAGATGACTCATTGCTACTAGAGATGGGCGAAACGCAAGAGCCAATAAGCACAATGACTTATGGCGAGGCAATGCACATAAAGTAAACGCAACTGCCTAAAAAGGATACTAAAATATTAAATTGCTCTGGTTGCAGTGCAACAGTAGGAGCAGGCAAACTTTGTGCCTTTTGCGACACTCGCATGGCATAAGATAAAAAACAAATTTTCTTAACGGAGGTAATCACAATGAGAAGAAGAATGTCACCCGTGCGCATGCAGTACGCCGTAGGGCGCTAAAATAATCAAGATTGAGGCACGAATAAGCCTATTTGTAGACTTTTTGGGGCATCACCCATACTAAAAAACGCCAAAAAATCACTTGTAGACTTTTTGGAGCATACACACAAAATCGTCCGAACAAAGTCTTAGTTTTGTTCGGGCTTTTTTTTTTATGCCAAAAACCACAAAATACGGAAGTTTATCTAATTTTTTTTTGTGCTTGACTTTTTAGACTTGTGATGAGTCAAGAGTTGAGAAGAATCGAATTCAGTTGTCGAGTTCAGTTGTTAAGAGAGTCATCATTCTGCAAATGTGACACTTAATGTTTTGTTATGGGTTGTTTGTTGCAGTAGTGGGAACTCACAAAACGGTCGAAAACCCTTGACCATATTTTTGAAAATTTGTATAATTGAAAGAGCGAAAGTTGATAATTTAGGTATTGTGAAGTGAAAAAACAATATAAATAGAAGGACATGAAAACAAGGAGACTTTGAAAAAATGAAAAAAATTACAATTGATGGAAACTTGGCCGCATCTCACGTTGCCTATGCTTTCAGTGAAGTTGCTGCGATTTATCCAATAACACCTTCAAGTCAAATGGCGGAGTATGCAGATGAGTGGGCTAGTCTTGGCAGAAAAAATATGTTCGGACAAGTTTTGCGCTTGTCGGAACTTCAAAGCGAAGCAGGAGCGGCGGGAGCGGTTCATGGTTCGCTTGTTTCAGGTGCATTAACCACGACCTACACCGCGT
This sequence comes from Bacillota bacterium, assembly GCA_009787685.1. GTDB lineage: Bacteria > Bacillota > Clostridia > Christensenellales > Pumilibacteraceae > WRAY01. Next base: position 10,476 of record WQSV01000020.1, on the reverse strand, counting down.
CACAAGGACTTCTCTTGATGATTCCAAATATGTATAAAATTGCAGGCGAATTGTTGCCGACAGTTTTTCATGTTTCAGCAAGGGCGATCGCGACTCACGCACTTAGTATTTTTGGTGACCATCAAGATGTTATGGCGGCGAGACAAACGGGTTTTGCAATGCTTTCTTCAAACTCTGTTCAAGAAGCTCATGACATGGCACTTGTCGCACATCTTTCGACATTGAAAGCACGAGTTCCATTCTTGCACTTTTTTGATGGTTTTAGAACGAGTCATGAATTGCAAAAAATCGAAGTTCTTGACTATGACGAAATGGCAAAAATGGTTGACATGCAAACGATTAAAGACTTTAGAGCAAGGGCGCTTAATCCAGAACATCCAAAAGCAATGGGGACTGCTCAGAACCCAGACATCTATTTTCAAAATCGGGAAGCGGCGAACAAGTTTTACAACTCAACTCCAGCAATCGTTGAAGAATCGATGGCACAAGTTGCGAAAGTGACGGGAAGAAAATATGAACTGTTTCAATATGTCGGGGCGAAAGATGCAGAAAATATCATCGTGATGATGGGCTCGGGAGCAGAGTCGGCGGAGGAGACAGTCAACTATCTTAACAAAAAAGGAGAAAAAGTGGGGTTAATCAAAGTCAGATTGTTCCGCCCTTTTTCACTTGAACATCTTGTCAGAGCTATTCCGAAAACTTGCAAAAGAATAGCAGTCCTCGACAGAACGAAGGAGGCGGGTTCGCTTGGTGAGCCACTTTACCTTGATGTTTGCTCGGCACTCTTTGAAAAAGGCATGACGAACATTAAAGTTATTGGTGGAAGATATGGACTTGCGTCAAAGGAATTCAGTCCTATTCATGTTAACGCAGTTTTCAAAAATCTTAAAGGGGAGTGCAGAAATCATTTCACGGTCGGGATTAATGACGATGTCACCAAAACATCTTTGGACATTTCAGAAGTTATTGATGCATCTCCAGAGGGGACGAAGTCATTCAAGTTCTATGGTCTTGGTTCGGATGGGACAGTCGGGGCGAACAAAGAATCAATTAAAATTATCGGCGATGCTATGGGAGATATTTTCAATCAAGCCTATTTTGTCTATGACTCGAAAAAAGCGGGCGGAATAACAATATCACATCTGAGATTTGGAAAAACTCCAATACAATCGACTTATTTAATTAACAACTCAGCAGACTTTGTTGCAAACCACAAGCAGAACTATGTCACTCGCTATGACATGATTTCAAATCTTAAAGATGGCGGAGTGTTCCTCATGAACACTACATGGAGCGATGAGCAATTCAAAAGAGAACTGCCCCTAGCCATGAAGCAAGCACTCACGAAGAAAAAAATCAAAGTGTTCTTGGTTGACGCTCAAAAAGCTTCGGAAGATGCGGGACTTGGAAAAAGACTGATTTCAACAGCTATGCAAGCATGCTTTTTCAAAGTCACGGACATAATTCCATATTCTCAATTTGAGACAATGGCAAAAGACGCAATAAAAAAACGATTTGGAAAGAAAGGCGAGGAGGTGGTCAAAAAAAATATCGCTGCAATTGATGGAGCAATCAAAGGACTTCGTGAGTTTGATGTTCCACAAGAGTGGTTGACGGCGAAAGAGGGCGAAGCGATGTTCGAAACTTCAAAAGACCCTTATTATCAAGGAATGATTCTTCCAATCTTTTCTCTTCGCGGAGACGAACTCCCGGTTTCAACATTTGAGCCATGTGGAAGCGTTCCAACTGACACAACAAAATTTGAAAAACGTGGTATTGCAGAAGTCGTTCCGGAATGGATTAAAGAAAATTGTCTTCAATGCAACCAATGTGTTTTGGTTTGTCCTCATGCAACAATTCGTGCATTCTTAACCGATGAAAAAACAGCGAAAGTGTCTCCAAAAGATTTTGAAACTGTGAAAGCAAACGGTCTTGACGGATTGAATTATCGCATACAAGTTTCTCCAATCGACTGTGCGGGTTGTGGAAGTTGTGCAAATGTTTGTCCGTCAAAAATTAAGTCGCTGAAGATGGTCGACATGGAAAGCGCGGTCAAACATGAGCAACACCTTTGGGATTATGCTTTGACTCTTCCACAAATTGATGTTTCCAAGAAATTCAAAAAGACGACAATCAAAGGAAGTCAATTTCTTCGTCCTTATTTTGAATTTGAAGGAGCGTGTGCTGGTTGTGGAGAAACACCATATATCAAACTAATCACTCAATTGTTCGGAGACCGACTCATCATTGGGAATGCAACAGGTTGTTCAAGCATCTATGGCGGGAACGCTCCAACAGTTCCCTACACGAAGGATCAGCGTGGACACGGGCCTGCTTGGGCGAACTCACTATTTGAAGACACCGCAGAATTCTCATTCGGATTTCAGCTCGCGTATTCTCAGCGCAGAGAAAAAATTGCGATGAACATCTCAAAAGCGCTAACATTGAAAGTCGACTCAAAAACAAAAAAAGCGTTTGAAAAATATATTGAAACATTTAATGATGCGGACGAAAACAAAGCGGTTTGCGATGAAATAAAAGTGTGCCTAGAAGATGCAATCAAAGAGACGAAAGACAAAGAATTGAAAGCCATTTTAGCAGAGATTCAAGACGAGTCAGTCGCACTTGTCAAAAAATCAATTTGGGCATTCGGCGGAGACGGCTGGGCTTACGACATCGGATTCGGCGGACTTGACCATATTCTTGCAAGTGGAGAAGACATTAACTTGCTTGTCATGGACACGGAAGTTTATTCAAACACGGGTGGGCAAGCATCAAAAGCAACCCCAACGGGATCAATTGCAAAATTTGCCTATGCTGGAAAAAGAACAGGCAAGAAAGACCTTGGAGTCATGGCAATGTCCTATGGCAATGTCTATGTTGCTCACATCGCTCTAGGGGCGGACATGAACCAAACAATCAAGGCAATTTCGGAAGCAGAAAGCTTTCCGGGTCCTTCACTCATCATTGCTTATTCAACTTGCAGAGATCACTACATTGACATGTCTGTTGGACAAAAGGTGACAAAGCAAGCAGTCGAGTGTGGGTATTGGCCACTCTACCGCTTTGACCCAAGAAGAAAAGACGAGGGCAAGAACCCATTCATCTTGGATTGCAAAGAATTAAAAGGGTCATATCGCGAGTTTTTGATGACAAACGGACGCTACAAAAATCTTCTTGATGTTGCCCCCGACATGGCAAATGAATTGTTTGAACAAAGTGAAAAAGAAGCAATGGAAAAAATGAAGTTCTACAAAAATATGGCAGAGAGGGAATAGAAATCAAATTTGAAAAAGGAACTATTATGCGATAGTTCCTTTTTTACTAATGACTTTTTTTGTTTGGTCATTGGTCATTGTTCAATGCAAAAATCTAGAAAATAAAGCAACTTGACGAATTGTCCAGTTGTTTTTTAGTGAAAAATGGTTGACTTGACGAAGTGTCAAGCAAAAAAGTATTGTAATGCGAAAAATTGTTTGATATAATTTGAGTATGGTTTTTGAGAGTGGAGAGTGAAGTATATTAAAAGTGGAAATAATGTCAAATTAAAATTCACAGCTTCACTCTCAAAAAACAACGAGGTAAAAGATTATGCATTCAATAAAAATTGAAAATTTGAGAAAAAGCTATCAAACAAAGGAAAAGGATGTGGAAGTCCTTCACGGAATTGACTTTGAATTTCAACAAGGAAAAATGACAGCGGTCATGGGGCCGAGTGGAAGTGGAAAATCGACTCTCTTGCAATGCGTTGCAGGTCTCGACAAGCCAACATCTGGAGCAGTTTTTCATAAAGACATTGACATAACAAAATTGAAAGAAAAAGAATTGAACATTGTTCGTCGTGAAAAAATTGGTTTCATTTTCCAAGTCTACAATTTGTTGCCGATGCTCACGGTCTATGAAAATGTTATTCTTCCGTTGCAACTTGCAAAAAGAAGATTCAAGAAAAAAGATATTTTGGAAATTCTTCGCAAAGTTGGACTTTATGACTACAAAGGAAGATACCCCTCTCAACTCTCTGGAGGACAGCAACAGCGAGTCGCGATTGCAAGAACACTTGCAACAAAACCCGATGTTTTGTTTGCGGATGAGCCAACTGGAGCGCTAGACACTTCCACAAGCAAACAAATTCTTTCGCTACTTCGCTCAACAGTCGATGAATATCAACAGACAGTAATAATGGTCACCCATGACCCAGTCGCCGCATGCGTTGCCGATCAAGTGGTTTTTCTTGTTGATGGAAAAATTATTAATGTTCTTGAAAAACCGAGCGTTGAGCAAATTGGCGCGGTTATTAATGGGTGGGAGAGTTGTTAGTGAACAGCTAATAGTGAATAACGGTTGTAAAATTAGATTTTTTTTGAAAAATAAAACTGACAGCGATATTGATTATTAGTTAGTCATTAAAAAAATTTACCACAGAGCAACAACGCATTGTTCCTCAAAACAAAATTAGGAGACACACAAGCATGATATTCAAAATAGGAATGAGATTTATACGCTTTCGCCCAGTTCTTTTTATTGGGGCTTTCATAACATTAATGATTGGCGCTGCTGTTATTGGAATCGCGTCGATGGGACTGTCGTCCGCTATTGTTTCATTCGATGGACAAAATGAAGTGATGATTGTTGCAATGTCAATTTTCGGAACGATTTCAGCGGCGATTGCTTTTTTCATCATTGCTGGAACTTTCGCGTTTGGAATTGCGCTTCGACGAAAAGAGTTCGCCCTTTTTAGGCTTGTTGGAGGCTCTGGAGGACAGCTTGGACGAATGATAATGGCAGAGTCATTTGTTGTGTCAATTTTTGCATCACTAATGGGCTCAATCATTGCATACTTCTTCTTTCCGTTTTTCCTTGACATGATTAATGGAGTTGGGCTTTCACAAACACTAATGGTGATGCCCTTTGTTTGGCTTCCGCTCCCAGTTGCTTTTGCCATTGCAGTTGCGATTGCAAATTTGGGTGCGTTTTCTGCATCAAGAAAAGCAACAAAAGTTTCTCCTTCGGAAGTTCTTCGTGATAGTAGTCTTGACACAAAAGTAATGACAAAAAAGAAAATTGCGGTTGGGTCAATCATGATTCTTTTGGGGCTTGGAATGTATCTCATTGCAATACTTGTCAATACGGGGTTCGATGGCTCAGTCCCAATTGTCATTTTTGGAACAATCTTTTTGGTTGCTGGCTTTGTCATATTTTCACCGTCGTTCTTGCCACAAATTGGCTATGCTTTCACAAGACCATTTGCAAATTCAGTCACTGGAAAAATTGCGACAAGTGGGGTGAAAACATCAAAGAGAAAAACATCATCACTCATTTCACCGATTATAACAAGTATTGCAATACTCATGACAACTGCTTTGACATTTGGGGCAATGGATGCTATAATGGAATCACCTCCCGAACAAGTTTTAATAAATCAGACGATGATGTTGATTGTCATCGTCCCCTCGATTGTGTTTTCAGCTATTGCAATAATTAACACCTCACTCATGGCTGCAAGCACAAGACGAGACGAGATTGTGAAAATGAAATTGCTTGGGGTTAACAGCGCTCAAATAAAAATTATTGTTCTCAAAGAAACGCTAATTACTATTATTCTTGGAATTGGAGTGGGACTTGGTATTGCATTGTTTGCGGCTGCTGTTTTTCAAATAAGTCTCATGTCGGCATTCGATCATGTTCCGTTCGTCTTCCCATGGATTGAATTTGGAGTTATGTCGGGAATCTATTTGAGCGTTGGAGTTGTTTCAAGTTTGATTGCAGTTGCGAAAATATTAAGAGGAGCAAGAGTGAAAACATAGTATTTAATATTGAATGGGTGAGGGCTAAAATTAATTTTCAACACCTATTCCATATTCAACAATAAGGAGCATTATGGAGCAAGAACAAAAAAAGACATTTGGACAATTTTTATTAAGTCAGCGAAATGGGGCGGGGTTGACTCAACGACAACTTGCGGACAAATTGTTTGTTGATGAGTCGACAATTTCAAAATGGGAAAAGGACGCAAGGCGTCCAGACATTGAGTTTGTTTCAAAGCTCAGTGAAATTTTCGGCATAAGCGAGAGTGAGCTAATTCAAGCGAGCGTTGACAAATCTAGAATAAGAGAAAAGAAAGAGTCGAGGCGATATCGCGCGATTGTCAATGCCTACATGCTGACTTTCATTTGCATATTCGGAACGGCACTACTCGTCACATTCATTGTCAACCTTGCAGTTGGAAGAACGCTGGACTGGTTTTTTATCGTTCTTGCGGCAATCATAGTCGCGACAACTCATTTAATACTTCCAAAATTCATTAAGTCTCGCAAATTGCTACTAATGCCAGTTTTCAGCCTTGGTAGTCTTTGGCAACTGCTGATTGTTATCAATATTTTTGTAGGCTCTCCATGGTGGTTTTTCATTCCATTCATGTCAACACTGCTTCTCTATTCACTCATATTTGTGCCAATTATTGTCCATAAATATCCTTTGCCAGAATTCATAAAAAAATTTAGAGGACTTCTTTTGGTTGGACTTTATGCAGTTTTGACATTATTACTCTTGGTTCTAATCGACATCTATGCCACAGTTTTTGGAGAAAGTTCATTTGGGTGGAGCTTTGCAATAGGTTTTGTAATAATTCTTTTCTGGGCACTTCTTTTGACAGGAACAGTTTTCTTGTTTGTTCACACAAAGTTGAATATTCGTTGGAAATTTGCAATCGCTGTTTTTGCTTGGATTGTCATGATTAATGTTTTCTATGGACTTCTTCATCTTTTTGGGATTGAGAGCGGTCATGCACTATTTTGGAACGCATGCTTCACCGAGTGGACAGGCGAACATGCAGTTCATGCAAACGTCATGCTCATCATCAATATCTTGATGATGGCAATATCATTGATTTTTGCAACGCTAGCTGTTGTTGACATGATGAAAAGAAGAAGAATAAAAGAATAGTTTTTAAACAACGCGTCGTTTTTTAAGGTCGCGTTGTTTTTTTCATGCATGTGGAATGGAGAAGCGTTAAGTCCGATTTAATTAATCGCAAAAAAATGATTGCAAAGTTTTTTTAAACATGCTATAATAAAAAAAGCAAACAAAAGGACTTCAAAAAATGAAAAGAATAACAATTGAACAAGCAATCAAAAAAGACGGAAAAAAAGTCAAAGTCTCTGGTTTTTTGGAAAATATTCGAGACGGAAAAAGTATGGCTTTTTTGGTTTTGAAAGACATTACTGGAAAAATTCAAGTGACGATTGAAAAAGAAAAACTTCCAAAAGTTTCCGAACAAATCGCGAGTTTAACTCCCGACAGCGTTGTCAGCGTTTTTGGAAAAGTTGTCAAAAGCGATTTTGTCAAACTAAATGGGGTTGAACTCATTCCAAGTTATATTGTTGTGGAAAGCATTGCGGATGCACTACCAATCAACAGAAAAGAAATCCCAGCAACAAAAAACAAACAAGCGTTGGAAAAGTCAAGCATTGACCAAAGACTTGATTATCGTTGGATCGATTTGAGAACTGATGAAAATCAATTGATGTTCAAAGTTCAAACGCTTCTAACAAATTCCATGCGTGAATTTTTGGTCAAAGAAAATTTCATCGAGATTCATTCGCCAAAACTAATCGCTGCTGCGAGTGAGGGAGGTGCGGATGTTTTTTCGGTTGACTACTTTGGAGGAAACGCATATCTTGCTCAATCTCCTCAGTTCTACAAACAGATGGCAATGGCTAGTGGTTTTGAAAGGGTTTTTGAAGTCGGGCCAGTTTTTCGAGCAGAAAAATCCTACACTAATCGTCATGCGACCGAGTTCACAGGCTTCGACATTGAAATGTCTTATATTGAGTCTTATCATGATGTCATGGACATTCAGCAAAAACAACTTGCCCATGCTCTAAAAAAAGTCAAAGAAAAATATGGTGATGAAATTGAAAAACTGTTTGGAGTCGAGGTCAAAGTTCCTCTCGTTCCGTTTCCAACGATGACAGTTAAAGAAATTTATGGGGCTCTTGAAAAGGAAATGAACATGGTTTTCCCAGAAGAAGAAAAAACAGATTTGTGTGCAGATGCGGAAAGAGCGACGGCGGAACTTGTGAAGAAGTTGTTCGGAGAAGAAAATGAATTCTTGTTCGTGACGGATTTTGACAAAGAAAAGCGCGCGTTCTATCACATGAGAGATGAACATGGAACTCCGCTTGGCTATGACCTTCTTTGGAAAGGCTGTGAAATAACAACAGGCGCTCAACGCGAGCATCGCTATGAAGTTTTAAAAAACCAAGCAATTGAAAAAGGCATTGAAAAAGATGTTGACTTCTATCTTGAGTTTTTCAAATACGGTTGCCCTCCTCATGGTGGCTATGGAACGGGAATTGACCGCTTAACGATGCTACTTCTTGGTGTCCCAATTAAAGAAGTGATGTATTTGTTTCGAGGAGTCAACAGATTGACTCCTTAGTCTATGCTAAACACTCAATGACAGTTGCGACTGTTTTGTTGAGATTGAGCTAGCTTACCTTATCAAGGGCTGAAAACTCTTGATAAGGGCTTTCAGATCTCTTGAGGGAGAGTGCGGTGCAGGCAGACTCAACAAACCAAGACTGTTGACAAGGGCTTTCAGCCCTTTTGAGGGAATTGTTTTTACTAGAACTTCTCCGACAAGAGTGTTGAAGATACCTAAAAGGGTCTTCGACCCGTTTGACGCTGAGCGCTAATATAAGCATAATCCGACAAGCCAGTCGAAGACTGTTGACAAGGGGTCTTCGACCCTCTTGACGGAGATCGCAAATATACGCAGAACCCGACAAAACTGTTGAAAACAGTTGACAAGGGTTTTCGGAAAAAGTTAGGGGTGGGGAAAAGTGGCTGAAAAGGGGCAATAAATGGGTTTTAAGGGGTGTTTTTGGGCGAATATGCAAAAATGTTCTTTGAGAGTTGACCTAGAATTGACCTAACTTATTTTGTGAAATAAAAGCCTTGTTTTTGATATAGGGCATATGAAAAGAGATTGAACAGTTATTTTGTTTGTTCAATCTCTTTTTTTGTTGATGGGTGGGGTGTCTTTTAAGTAGGGTATCTTTAGTTTGTCGCTAGTTTCTTCTGCGGTCTATTCTCAACATCAACACTTCCAAACATATCTCGTATTTCTTCCATTGAGTATTGGGTGTTGTGGGTTTTCTTGTAGTCTGGTGGGGCGAGATACCAACTCACTTTGTTTGTCGACCATCTGAAATTTAGTCTTTTGAATTCGTCTTTGTATGGCTTGGTGTTTCCACTGCACCAAATGAACGACCCAATGATTTCAATCTTGACATTTTCAAACCTTATCAGCTCATCAATTATCTTGATGAAGTGTTCGGGTGTTTCTGTTGTTTCTTTTTGGCTTTCGTATTTTTCGCCCTTTGCGTTGGTGTGAACATTCTTCAATCGCTCAAACAAAATTGAATATTCATCGTTAATCTTTTGCATATCTTCAACTTTTCCGCCCTTGTCGGGGTGGTGTTGCATTGACAACTTCCGATATGCCTTTTTTAGTTCTTCAGCTGTTGTTGGTTGTGGTATAAAATATTTCATTTGTAAAATCTCCTTTGTGCCAAATGACACTTGGCTCTAAGCCGTTATAAATTCAAAAAAACTCGGTTGATAGTTCGTGGGTCGTGGCAACTTAAACCAGTCATAAACCATCTCTATAATCTCGTCATAACTCATCAATTCACTAATCCTACGAGGACTACTTCTTCCAGAGTATCCACTCCGACAATCAGTCATGCCAACACTCCACAAATAATTCTCTGGTAGCCATACTCCATTGTCACAACTTCTTCCGCAAATCTCAACTTGCATTTTATCCCCATACTTGCCATAGTTGAAAGCATACTCTTTCCGCTCATTCACTGCATCAACGAACTTCAAATATTCGCATTTGGTGAAACTTTTTTCAAAATCAAACTTCATAATTTCTTCACTCCTTCGGCTCTATGCCATGTTAAAATAGTCTAACGCTTGGTCGAGGTCATGGTCAAAATACTTTCCCCAACACCAATCGTCAACAGTCATTCCGATATGCTTGTATGTATCCTTATTCTGCAATGTTGCAACAACGAACTGCGTTTCAACAACCAAACCCGACCAATCTCGGCGATACAAAAACAACGCTAGACTGCCTTTCTTCTTCAAAATAATTTTTTGTTCCATATAAAAAACTCCTTTGTGTCAATGACACTTCCGTTGGCAACGGATGTCCGATTTAAGCCGAACTACGCCATTAAAAAAATATATTTCCCCCTTTTGGGGTGGGCTTGATTCAAAAAAAGCAAATACAAAAAGGCTGTCAAGGGGCAATCATGAGTGTGTTTCTTTTAAGTCAAAAACAATTTTCAACTACAATCGAAACCAATAACTAAACACACTCATGATTGACGATATAAAAATTTTCAAAAAGTTTTTTCGCCTATTTTAACTTTCTGCGAAAAAAGTTTTTGANATCGCTACGCC
>WQSV01000019.1 GCA_009787685.1 Bacillota bacterium | reverse complement strand
TTGATTTGCTTAATGAAGTTTTGAGGTGGAAATTAAATGCGAATCTTGAAAGGTTTGGTGGATATGGAATTGAAGTCAAGAAGCGAGAAATTCCTTTAATTACTTCTTTCTACTATGATATTGACTGGCAAAAAACTGACCACATAAGATCAAGAAATGCAGACAAAACAAATAGGTTGCATAATTTGCTAAAAGCAGATTTAGGCGATGATTACATTACTGTGTGTTGTGATGATGACAAACAGCGACAACACAAATCTCTTTACTACACCTCAAAACCATTTAGAATGATTGGCCCACCCAAAATTCGTTCAATTGAGGTTGATAATTATCAAGGCATAATAACAGTTGTCAGCGAAGATGTTAATAAGATTGAGTGGATACTGGATGGCAAAGTATTCAAACGAAAGTATAATGTTGTTGGAAAATTCACAACGACATTGAAAGTCGAAAATATTGAAGGCAAACATCTTTTGTTTAGGCTCGTTGGCGATGGCGGAAAAACATATTCTCATGTGTTTGATTTAACCAAAATATCATAAATCCAATATTAAGCACAAAGAGAGTGGTCAGTGACCACTCTCTTATTAAAACCTATCTCGGTTTTGCGATTTGCATGAATTTTTCAAACTCAAAGTTTGACCACGGGAAAAGAGTGTCGGGCGGATAACATTTGAAAAGCATTGTCGCTCCAGTGATTGGATGGGTGAACGAGAGTTGATATGCCCAGAGTGCAAGGTTTCCCGAATGAGGAGAACCATACTTTGAATCTCCAAAAATCGGAGCGCCAGCAGATGCCATTTGAACTCGTGCTTGATGAGAGCGCCCAGTCAAAAGATTGATGTCGACCAAGATTAACCCCTCGTCTGACGCCAAAACATTATAGGTCATTTCTGCTTTTTTCGCTCCCTCTTCTTTAGCAACAACGCGTTTGACAACATTATTTTTTTCGTCTTTGACAAGCCAGTCGCTCAAATGAGCAACTCTGTCATGCAAATAACCCGAAACAATCGCGAAGTAGCGTTTTTGCACCTCTCCAATTTTTAGTTGTTCACTCAATCTCGCCGCCGCTTTCGAAGTTTTTGCAAAAACCATGACTCCACCAGTTGGGCGGTCAAGACGATGAACAAGCCCCGTGTAGACATTTCCCGGCTTGTTGTATTTTTCTTTTAAATAAGCTTTGACCATACTCAAAAGATCTAAATCTTTTGAACTATCTTCTTGGCTCGGCACATTTTGTGGTTTTTCCACAACGATAATATGGTTGTCTTCGTGAAGTATTCTCATTTTTTCAGATTGAATATGGGATATTTATTATTGAATATGTGTTGTTAAATTAATATATTTCAACATTATCTATTCAATTTTCCATATTGAATATTCAATTATTCCTCCATAGTCCACTGCACCCAGCGGGGAGAACTATTCCTTTTTCGTTTGTTGGAAGTATTAGCTCATAGCCCGAAGTTTGACCTTTAAGGTCACCAAGGACTATGTTTAGAATGTTTTTGAGGACTGACGGTTGGAGCCCCGTGGTGTAGGAATTAATCAAGAAAAAGCGCGGATTGTCCGACAAAATGTTTTTGCAAAGCTTTACTAGGTCAAACAAATTATCTTCAAGTTTCCAAAGTTCCCCGCCGGGCCCTCGTCCATATGACGGCGGATCCATGAGTATTCCATCATATTTATTTCCTCGTTTGATTTCACGTCCAACAAATTTTGTAGCGTCATCTGCAATATAACGAATTTTATCGGACGAAATTTTTGACAGTTCTGCATTGTTCTTCGCTCTTTCAATCATTCCTTTCGCCGCGTCAAGATGAGTAACACTCACCCCCTCTTTTGCAAGCGCAACTGATGCGCCACCTGTGTAGGCAAAGAGATTTAGAACCTTCAACGGTAGATTGTTTATTCCAGCACTTTTCTGGCAAATGTCTCGAAGAGAGTCCCAATTAACTGCTTGCTCTGGGAAAAGTCCCGTGTGTTTGAAATTTGTTGGAGAGACCGCGAATGTCAACTCTCGATAGTTTATGTTCCAAGACGATGGCAATTGTTTGAGAAAATTCCAATAGCCCCCTCCGTCACTTTTCCGAATGTAGTGAGCGGACAGCCCTTTAAAGGATTTTAAATCAAATTGCGATTTCCAAATAGCTTGCGGGTCGGGACGAAGCAAAACAAAATCGCCCCAGCGTTCAAGTTTTTCGCCGTCGCCCGTTGCAATAATTTCATAATCTTTCCAATTTGATTGAATCATTTTATTGTTATTACCCTAACTAATTTTTGAATAAACCACTTTATTTTCGCGAAAAGCAATTTCAACTGTTCTGTTCCTGCTATGACTAGTAGGGCCGTCAGCAAGTTGCCACATTAAAACCGTTTTGTCACCATCTTGATATCTTCGTTCCGCTTCAATGCCGGGCATTTGTTCTGGCATTATTTGCATCACTTCTTCCTCTGTCATTCCAACTTTCACTTGATCAACATCTTTCAACTTTGGTTGTTTAAAAGATTTAATAAAAAATCCCACTTGGTTTTTCCTCCAATAGCATGTTATTGTCCTTTCACAACATACCACGCTTGCGTGTTTTTATATGGACGCTTGACTATTTGAACACCGTTGTCTTCGGCATATTTAAAAACATCAAGACTCGGTGCTTTAAAGCGACTGTTTGGAACAACCACAGCTTCCACCCCTCTTTCAACTTGGCTTTTCGCCGTCAAAACAAATTCGATTTTGTTGACACTCAAATTGTAGGCAACTGAATCTGTTGCAATGTTGCCAGTTGGAACTCTTTGAATTTCTTGTTGAGTTTTCTCCTCCTGTGGTTGTTTCATCTCAACTTGTGGCTGTTCAGCATATGACTGACTCACCTCAACTTGAGGTTGTTCAGCTTGTGGAATTTCAATTTTTTGTGTTCCGCAATTTCCACAAAACTGAAAACCACCCATCATTTCTTTTCCGCAATTTCTGCAATACATATTTTTATGTCTCCTTTGCCTTCATGACTTTTTGTCACAACGCCATGGATATTATAGAAATTTTTTAATTTCTCGTCAACCTAATATCTTGTTTTTTGAAGTTTTTTAATGAAACTTTAACAAAGCGCATTCGGCATCGCGTCAAATTTTAGATGGTAGCAACCAAACTAACTTCATCACCTTTAAGAAACTAGTCTTTCAACTTTTACCACTACTTTCAAGCCATTGATTTCAAGTTCCTTACCTTCTTTGCATTCAAGAACAACTTCTTTTGCTAATGTTTCTTTTTTGATTCTTTCACCGTGTTTAATAAAAACTTCTTTTATAACACTGTCGCATTCAATACTGATTTTGATGAAATCCGAAACATGAAAATTTTCTTCTTTTCTCAAATTTTGAATTTTTGAGATTAATTCTCTCATGTGACACTCGACAATCAATTCTGATGTCAAAGTCGTGTCCAAAATAGCACTCACTCCTTCCGCTTGTCCAACAGAAAATCCTTTCGCACTCTTGATTTCAACAAGCAAGTCTTCACTCGTTAGTTGAACTTTTTCACCATTAACTTCAAATGCCGTCTCGCCACCATTGATAGTTTCTCCAACAACTTTTTCACCATTTTTAGAAAGATACTCTCTGATTCCGCCGATCAGCTTGCCGTATTTCGGACCAAGAGTTTTCAATTGAGGTTTGACGTCATAAGCAACGAATCCTTCAAGGTTTGTTATGAATTCCACCTCTTTGACATTGAGTTCGTCTTTGATAATGTCTTGATATTCTTTCGCACTCGCTCCATGAAGCATAACCTTTTGAAGCGGTTGACGCATTTTCATGTTTGAAAGATTTCTCGCACTTCTTCCCGCTTCAACGCATCTTAAAACCTCTTCCATTTTTTCCGCAAGAACTCTGTCGATTAGTGATTTGTCCACTTTTGGAAAATCAGTAAGATGAACCGAAATTGGAGCCTTTTTATTCGGCACTCTAATAAGGTTTTGATAAATATCTTCCGCCAAAAACGGCACAAATGGCGCCACAAGACGCGTCACAACTTCCAAGCATTCATAAAGCACTCTAAATGCAGCCACTTTGTCGAGACTGTCCTCACTTCCCCAGAATCTTTCCCTTGAGCGTCGAACAAACCAATTTGACAGCTTGTCAACAAACTTGATTAGCTCCCTTGCTGATTCAAAAATCTGATATTTATTAAGTCCTTTGTCAACAAAATCAACCAACAAGTTGAGTTCCGAAAGAATCCAACGGTCCATCAAATTGAGCGCATTTGCTTTTTGCAAATCTTTCAATTTGTGTTTTGTTGGGTCAAACTTGTCAATGTCTGCGTAGAGAATATAGAAATAATATGTGTTGTAGAGCGTTCCAAGGAATTTCGCTTTCGACTCACGAACCGCATCGCCATAAAACCTTGATGGAAGATATGGTGCTGAGTTTGTGTAGAAATACCATCGCAACGCGTCTGCCCCCTCGGTGTCTAAAACACTAGATGGGTCAACAACGTTGCCAATATGTTTCGACATTTTCTTTCCATTCTTGTCAAGGACATGCCCCAAAACTATACAATTTTTGAAAGGTGGTTGCCCAAACAAAAGCGTTGAAATTGCCGAAAGGGTGTAGAACCAACCTCTTGTCTGGTCAATTGCCTCTGAAATAAAATCAGCTGGGAATGTGTCATGAAACTTGTCCGCATTTTCAAATGGATAATGATACTGCGCAAATGGCATTGCTCCAGAATCATACCAACAATCAATAACTTCTGGTGTTCTTTTCATTGTCCCTTTTTTGCAAGAGCATTTCCATGTGACATTGTCAACATGTGGTTTGTGAAGTTCGATGTCTTTTTTGAGTCCGCCGAGTTTTCTCAAGTCGGCTTTTGAGCCAACAACAGTCATTTTTTCGCAAGCATCACAAATCCAAATTGGCAATGGAGTTCCCCAATACCTCTCTCTCGAAATACCCCAATCAATAACATTTTCCAAGAAATTACCCATTCTTCCCTCTTTGATATTTTCGGGCATCCAGTTGATTTTTTTGTTGTTTTTGACAAGTTGATCTTTGAGCGCACTCATTTTGATGAACCAAGATGAACGCGCAAAATATAACAAGGGACTGTCGCATCTCCAGCAATGAGGGTATGAATGCATGAACCTGTTTGATGAGAACAACAACTCTCTTTCTTTCAAATCCTTGACAATTTGCTTGTCCGCTTTTTTGCAAAATTGTCCAGAAAGCTCACCAGCGCAATCTGCAAAAAGTCCGAATTCCGAAACCATTTGAACGAACGGCAAATCATATCTTTTTCCGATTCTCGCATCGTCTTCGCCATAGTTCGGGGCTATGTGAACAATTCCCGTTCCATCTGTTAAAGTGACAAATTCATCACTAGTCACGAAATAGGCCTCATCGTTTTTGACCGCTCCTGATTTCTTTGCAAAATCGAAAAGCGGTTCGTATTTCACTTTTTCAAGCTCTTTGCCTTTGAATGTTTCAACAATCTTGTGTTCTTTTTCATGAAAGTTTTTTGCAACCAAATCTTTTGCAAGAACATAAAAATTGCCCTCAAACTCAACTTTTGCATAGTCATGTTTTGGATTGACGCAAAGCGCGACATTTGAAGGAAGTGTCCACGGAGTTGTTGTCCAAGCGAGAAAATAGGTATTCGATTCATTCACAAGTTTAAACTTTGCAATCGCCGTCAAGTCTTCAACATCTTTGTAGCCTTGCGCGACCTCATGAGATGAAACCGCCGTTCCGCATCTTGGACAAAACGGAACGACTTTGTGACCTTTATAAATTAAGCCTTCGTTGAAAATTTTCGCCAAACTCCACCAAACACTTTCTATGTAGTTGTCGTGGTAAGTCACATATGGATTCTCCATGTCGACCCAATATCCAACGCGAGACGACATTATTTCCCATTCTTTTTGATATTTAAAAACGCTTTCTTTGCATTTATTGATGAATTTGTCAACACCATATTTCTCAATGTCAACCTTGTTTTGAAGACCCAAAGATTTTTCGACTTCAAGTTCAACTGGAAGACCATGAGTGTCCCATCCTGCAATTCGACGAACATAATGTCCTTTCATCGTTTTATAGCGCGGAATGATGTCTTTCATGACACGCGTCAAAACATGACCAATATGCGGCTTTCCGTTTGCTGTTGGAGGGCCGTCATAGAAGGAAAATTCTTTTTTTCCCTTGTTCATTTCAAGCGACTGATTAAAAATGTCATGCTCTTTCCAAAAAGCTTCGACTTCTTTTTCACGCATGACAAAATCTAAATTTGGATTAACTTTTTTATACATGGTTTATATGGAATATGAGATGTGTGTTGACAAATTTGTTTTTTTTATCCTCACATATTCAATATTCAATCTCCTTATAGGACAAAAAAATAAATACTCGCAAAATGCAAGCAAGCTCCGACTATGACAAAAAGGTGCCATATGCCATGATTAAACTTGATTGACTTTTTCTTGAAGAAGAATATTCCCGCGGTGTAGGCAACACCACCTGCGACAAGAAACAAAAAGCCTCCAAGACTCAAATTCGCAAACGCTCTGTCAATTCTAATTAGCGCCATCCAGCCCATAATAATATAAGCCGCGAAATTCACATGCTTGAATCTTTGAGGGTTTATTGCATTAAAAACAACAACAATAACTGCCATTCCAATAACGAGTGACGCGATTACTATTCCCCAAATAATGTCGCTTCTAAATTCGCTTTGGAGCATTCCAATTAGCATAAAAGGAGCATATGATGATGCAATAATTATTGCAATCATGCAGTGGTCAAGACGACGAAAAACCGCTCGTTGAGGGGAGCCAAAACGTTGAGCATGATATAGCGCACTGATGAGAAAAATCGCAATAAGTCCAATGCTGAAAAGATAAATACTAAAAACCGCTTGAGAAGGAAAAGCATAATAGCCAAGAGCCGCTCTTGCTATGACTCTGATTAGCATAAGAGTCGCCGCAACTGACGCAAAAATCGCCCCAACACCATGCGATATGACATTGAACAACTCTTCTTCTTTTGAATATTTAATTTGGTTGTTATAGGTCTTTTTCTTGAGGGTAACAGCTGCTCTTTCCGCTTTTTTCACCTCAAGTGTTCCCTCTTTCTCAACCAATTCGCTTGAGACTTTCTCTTCCACTTAAAATTATTATATCCCAATTAGAAAATATTTGCAAGCGGAAAAGATGTGTTAATTCCAATTCATAATGCAGAATTCACACTTCAATATTCATCAATGTTGATATTGCAACTAAATATTGTGAAATGAAGTAATCTCGCGTAAATTATCCTGCATTTTGTCGAGCCCACAAAAAATGCGGTGGAAAACAACAAATAACGCAAGCCCGAAAAAAATCATCCTCACATTATTCTTCTAATACTCCACCTTCTCCAAAAACAATCCATTCGGTGGAGCGGGAACTTTTGCAAGCCATTCTTTGCTGTCATTTAACAATCTATTTACTTCTTCAATCTTCAAATTTCCTTCCCCAACTCTGATGAGAGTCCCGATGATTATTCGAACCATTTTGTAGAGAAAACCGTCCGCTGAAATATGGAAACGGAGAGCTGGTGTGTTATAAAAGCTGATACTCTCAAACCGACAATTAAACACTTGTCTTGTTGTTGTTTTTGCAGAAGAATGTTTTGCTCGAAACGCGGTGAAATCATGAGAGCCGATGAACAACTTCGCACACTCTTTCATCTTCTCAATATCAACTTTTTCATTGATATTCAGCGCATGCGAATCAAGCGGAGGAATCGGAGTGTTTGAAATATAAAGGTCATAAAAATATGACTTTTTCTTTGCACTTCTAATTGCATGAAAATCGCTTGAAACGAATTCAACATCGCTCACCTTGACCGAATCTGGCAAAAAAGTGTTAAGCGCTCGGATTATGTTCTTTTCTTTTATGTTTGGGTTTTCTGTCAAATCGAAGTGACAAACTTGCCCCAAAGCATGAACCCCCGCATCAGTCCTTCCAGAACCTAAAACTGAAATTTTTTCACCAGTCAACGTAAAAAGCGCGCCCTCAACACTCTCTTGAACGCTCGGCAACTTCTCACTCTCTCCTTGCCGTTGAAAACCACAAAAAGATGCACCATCATATGAAATTGTCATTTTCACTCTCTGCATTATGCGTTGTGTTTTAAATTACGGTGGGCCTCCCCACCAAAGCGCACCAATGTATGAAATAAATTCAACGTCAAAAAAATTGTAGCGAAAAACCAAAACCGCAAAAAACACTACCGCGACAACCAAAAGCGCAAACAAATCTTTCCAACGAAATTTCATTTGTTTTAGTCTCGTTCTTCCCTTAGAGCCTTTATAACATCTTGAATCCATTGCGTTTGCAAGGTCTTCTGCTCGCCTAAAAGATGAAACAAAAAGCGGAATAAGAACTGGCAACATCGCTTTCGCTTTTTTGAAAATATTTCTCGAGTCGAACTCCGCACCTCTCGCTCGTTGTGCGTTGATTATCTTTCCCGTCTCCTCCATTAGCGTCGGAATCAAACGGAGTGCAATCGACATGATGAGTGCCATTTCATGAACGGGGAATTTGATTAATTTCAAAGGGCTAAACAATTTTTCAATTCCATCAGTCAGTTCAACTGGAGTTGTTGTGAGAGTCAAAAGCGAAGTTCCAAGAACAAGGCAGAAAATTCTAAGTCCCATGTGAGAAGCATGAATAATTCCCGAAAGATAGATTCTTGGAAAACGAATATCAAAAAGTGCATATTCATATGGGTTTCCTGCTCGAAACAATGTTGTTATGATGAACATGAAAAGCATCAAGAACATTATCATGCGAACGGAACGAAGAACTTTCAAAACTGGAACACGTGATATGAAAATCAAAGCAAAAGCAAAAACGATCATCGCCAGAAACACAACATAGGATTGCACGAAAAAAATCATAGTGATATAGGCTATCACTAATACTAATTTCATTCTCGCGTCCAAGCGATGAATTACTGAATTTGATGGATAGTATTGTCCAAAAGATACGGCTTTCATTTCTATTGAATATTGAATATTGAATATGGACGGTAAAATTTGATTGCATTTTAAAAAATGTCATTACCTATTCCATATTAAACATTCAATAAAATTTTCTCAATCAACTCTTCTTCGCAAACAATTCCCCTATCAATATCAAACCCCTTGTCCGCAAGTTCATTTGCGAGTTGTGTCACTTGGGGCATTGAGATGTTGAATTGTTTCAAAATTTCTCTTTCCGAAAAAAGTTCTTTCGGCGGTTTGACGCAAACAACTTCGCCTTTGTGCATGACTGCAATCTTGTTTGCGTGCTTTGCAACCTCATCCATATTGTGACTTATCATCACAATCGTTGGACACATTTTTTCTTTTATGTCTTGAATTAAATCAAGAATTTCTTTTTTTCCTCTCGGGTCAAGTCCAGCCGTTGGTTCATCAAGAATCAAAATTTTAGGACGCATTGCCAAAACTCCTGCAATAGCCGCACGCCTCTTTTGTCCTCCAGAAATCTCAAATGGCGAGCGATCTTTAATGTCGTCATAATTGAGCCCAACAAGTGTGATTGCTTCAAAAACTCTTTTCTCAATTTCGTATTTCCCAAGTTTCAAATTCCTCGGCCCAAAGCCAACATCCTTCGCAACACTCTCGTCAAAAAGTTGATATTCCGGATATTGAAACACCATTCCAACTTCACTCCGAAGCTTTCGAAAATCAATCTTCTTTTGTCCAAGGTCAATGCCCCGAATAATAATTTCACCACTTTGAATGCGCGTTAAAGCGTTTAAATGATTAACAAGAGTCGATTTTCCACTCCCTGTGTGCCCAATAATACCAAAAAAATCACCTTCCTCGATTTCAAGATTGATGTCTTTGAGTGCAACTTTTTCAAAAATTGACTTCGGATTATAGGTATAATTTAAATTGCATATTTTAATAGACATTTTTTAGCTATAGAATATTGAATATGTGTTGTTAAATTAATTCCGTCCTTACATTATTCAATATTCACTAATTTCTTAACCAACTCCTCAATCTCATAGACTCCGTCATCAAGATCCCTAACTCCCTTCTCCCTCAATCGTCGAGCGATTCTCGCAGCGAATGGAGCATCCAGTCCAATTTCGTCAAGCTCTTCGCTCATTGACAATATTTCGCGTCCGCCCTCCATGACTTTTGCCCCACCATTAAGAACAATAATTTTGTCCGCCTTGATTGCCTCTTCCATGAAATGGGTGATGAGAACAATGCTCACCCCCTCTTTCTCTCGTAGCTCCATCGCAGTTTTTAAAACTTCTTCTCTTCCAATAGGGTCAAGCATAGCAGTTGACTCATCAAGCACCAAAACTTTGGGTTTGATTGCAAGCATGCCAGCAATCGCAATTCTTTGCTTTTGTCCACCACTCAATCGAAACGGAGTTCCTCTTTTGTGTTCACTCATTCCAACCGCTTCAAGTGCCCAATCGACTCTTTCTCGAATTTCACTCGGTGGCACTCCCAAATTTTCTGGTCCAAACGCAATATCATCTTCAATAATCGACGCAATCATTTGGTTGTCGGGGTTTTGAAAAACAACCCCGACAGTTTTTCGAACATCAAAAATCTTTTTATTATCACTTGTCGAAACACCATTAACCAGAACCTCGCCCCTCTGAGGAACAAGAAGTCCATTCATCAATCTCGCAACAGTCGACTTTCCCGAGCCATTATGCCCAACCAACGCAACAAACTCCCCCTCACCAATCGTGAAGGAAAGTTTTTTGGTCGCCCGAACCTGTTCTGGCGTCCCAGCATTATAGTAATAAGAAACATTCTTAAACTCAACCATGCGTCAACATTTTTAACTATACCACATTCACCGAAAAAACAAAAGCATTTAACCCCGACTTTCGAAGGATAATTAATCATGCTCTTTCAACATATGTTAACAAGCCAATTAAAATTGTAGGGAGACGACCATTAGTCATCCCCCTCTGTGTCAAGAAGCACCCCTAGATTATTTGCTTTATGCTAACTTCATTTTAGGTGTGCCTTATGAACAATACTCCCCTCTCCTTTTTTTGTGTCAAGTGTAGTATTTCTCTCTGCTCATCTGTTTTTTTGCAACAACCCTGTCCTCGTGACAGATTGCGAATCAACAATAACATCAGCAAAAACAACAAACTCTTTTTGCCAAACCTATTCCACAAAGTTGTTTGCGCCAATATTTTTCGTGATATGTTCAAATGCCTCATCAACGCTATCTGTCAAAATAAACAACTCTTTGTCTTCTTTGCTGATAAAACCATGCTCCAAAAGCATATCAAAATTTATGATTTTTTCAAAAAACTGTTTGCCAAAAATAACAAATGGCGGGGTCTTTTGCATTTTTTGAGTTTGCGATAATGTCAAAATCTCAAACAACTCGTCCAGTGTCCCAAACCCCCCGGGGAAAATAACAAATGCTTTCGCCAAATATGCAAAGTAGAATTTGCGAATGAAAAAGTAATGAAAGTCATAGACCAACTCCTTCGGAATAAACGCATTCGCCTTTTCTTCAAACGGCAATTTGATAGTGAACCCTGTGCTTTTCTCACCAGCCGCGGACGCACCTCTGTTCGCCGCTTCCATGATTCCACCACCACCGCCAGAGCAAATGTAATACTTGTCTTCCTCTGGTCTATTCTTGAATTTCTCTTTTGACCAACTTGCAAGCCTGTTTGCAAGTTCAAATGTCGCATCATAATATGCCTTGTTTCTCTCATCGGTCGTGTCATGTTTAATCCTCGCCGACCCAAACATGACAATAGTGTTCCTAATCTTTTCATCCTCAAGTCTCTTTTTTGTCTCCGCAAGTTCATTAACAATACGCGCTCCTCGCTCATATTCCATAAAACCCGACTCAAAAAAATCAAAATTCTCTCCATCACCTTTCTTTCCCATAATTTTTTCTCCTTATTATTTTATTTTGTGCAATTTGCAACATTTATTCTTAAAACCAAATATTATCAACCCACTCAATTTTGTCTTTTTTCCTTGACAAGGTTCATGTCAATATTCAAATGCTTCGCAAAAAGACCTATGTTATAATAACTATCATCAAAGCTTTCTAACATAGCAAAAATTTCAATGATTTCTTTTTTATTGAATTCAAGCCCGCAAACAGTTCCCAACAAAATGGCGACCCCATGTTCATATGAATTGATTGAATCCTTAATCACTTCCATGCACTTATTTTTAACTTTTTCCAAATCAAAAATAACGTCTTGTGAAACTGTAGGGAGCAATATATTTTTCAAAGCCACACGAAAATGCGCTCTAATGAAAGAATTTTCCTCTTCTTCAGTCCAACGTTTAATTAATATTTTCAAAAAATCATTTCTATATGATTCAGGCAAACACAAATTTAACTCTGTCATATACAACAGCCAACAAGTAACGCTATTATACAATGGATCATTTAAACTGAAAAATTCCAATAGTTTCTTAAAAACATCTTTTTCAAAAAACTTCTTCTTTGTTTTTTTAAATGAATTACCAATAGCAACGCTTACTGATGCCAAAATTGCTTTCACTTGATTTCTTTTGTCACTACTATTTAGATTTAAAACTATTTCTTTAATTAAATCTTTTTTCTGCTCCTCACAATTAAACACAAATGTTTTTTCAACAACATAAGAAAGCGAAGAAAAAGCTTTGCTAGAATAATTTTCAAAAAATAATCTTTCACCCACTTCTCTAAACTCTTCACCAAACTTGCTTTTTGAAACGATTTCTGTCAAGTTTTCCATGTCTTGACCAAATTTCATTTTCACAAAAATTCCTATGGATTTTTTAAGCAATTCTGGACTGATTTGAATCTCATTCGCCAAACAATTCCCTACTAATTTTGCTATTAAATTTTTTTTCTCACTCTGTTCATCAGCCTTAATCAAAAATTCAACTATTTCCTCAGCCTTTCCTTTTAACAAAACCGCTAGCAATGGAATCACCTCTTCCCAATTTTTATCCTCATAATTTCTTTCAACTATTTCGACTGGCTTTAAATGTGAATCGCATTTCGGCAAATATTCCTCAGCTATTGCTTTGGCTGTTAGATATTCTTGAAAACTAAGATGCATGAATTGATATATTGGAGTGATTGACCCATCTTTTTCGTCACGCTCTCTTCCCGACATCATCAAAAGCCCACTTCTTTGCTCAACCCTGTCAATAAATTCTTTCGGACTAATTTTAGTGTAGGCAAGAACATGTGGCATGTCCTTTCTTGCTTCCGTCAAACATTCCTTTAATTCTTTTGCTGTTATCGTTTGTTTTTCATTTTTTGTCATCCAATATGCAACAAAGGCAAGTTGGGACTCTGCTTCATCAATGTCGATTCTTTGAAGCCCATCAATATTCCAATTCCATGAAATCAACAAAAGTTTTATCATTTCTTGATAGAGCCTGCTTTTTTGGGTTGGTAAATATCCCGACTGTTTTTTGACAAAAAGCAAAACCGTCAACATTAATGGATTTTTTGCCAAAGCGTAAATTTTCCCATCTTTAACAATGTCCTCACACAGTTTTTCCGATTCTTTTTTTGTTTCTTCTTTGTTGTCAACAACGACACTATGCCACTTCGAACAAAGTTCTCCGATTTCTGTTGGACTCAAATCTGAGATGGAAAACTGTTTACAATAGGCACTTAGAGAACTAGAAACAACTCTAAATCCAGCAACCCTAGACGTGACAACTAATTTTATGTTTGGATATTTTGCGATAAAAGTTATTAACTGATTTGTGAAAGTCATTCTTTTGTTGTCATCAGCAATTTCGTCCAACCCATCAATCAATAGCAATGCCTTGCCGTCTTGCAACGCCCTAGAAGTCAAAGCAAAAAAACCGTCCTTTTGTTCTAATATTTCTGCTCTTGCTGGAATTTTTGCAATAATTTCTGTTATGCTCAAACCAACCATTTCACCAAGGTCTCTGCATCTAATAAAAATCGGCAACCAATCTCTGTCTGGAAGTTTGTCAGCAATTTGTTTTCTTCTCTCTGGAAAAGCATAGGCTACTGCCAAACGTTTCATTAGTGTTGACTTTCCTCCCCCCGGACTTGACAAAATTGCAACTTTGTTTTTTTCTAGTAGTTGTCCAATATCTTGGTTTTTGGCTTCATTTCCTTTCCCGTGCATTTCTTCAAAATGACTTTTTTCATGCATCTCATCAAAACG
Source organism: Bacillota bacterium (assembly GCA_009787685.1). Classification (GTDB taxonomy): domain Bacteria; phylum Bacillota; class Clostridia; order Christensenellales; family Pumilibacteraceae; genus WRAY01. The sequence goes on along the minus strand of WQSV01000019.1, from coordinate 50 downwards.
CAAAGGAACAAAAATATTTTCCAAGTTAACTTTAACAACACCCTTTTCGT
>WQSV01000018.1 GCA_009787685.1 Bacillota bacterium | reverse complement strand
TGCGGGTCTTGAAGAGATTTCAGCGGGGGAACTTCACATTGACGACAGAATCGTTAATGATGTTGAGCCAAAAGACCGCGATATCGCGATGGTTTTCCAAAACTATGCACTTTATCCTCACATGACTGTTTATGACAATATGGCTTTTGGATTGAGGCTCAGAAGAATGCCGTCGCCAGAAATTGACAAGCGAGTCAAAGAAGCGGCTGCAATTCTAGGGATTACTCCGCTTCTTTCAAGAAAACCAAAAGCCCTTTCGGGTGGGCAGCGTCAGCGTGTTGCATTGGGAAGAGCAATTGTTCGTGAGCCAAAAGTATTTTTGCTTGACGAACCACTCTCAAACCTTGACGCGAAACTTCGCGTTCAAATGAGAACAGAAATCACGAAATTGCACAACAAACTTGCAACAACTTTTATCTATGTCACGCATGATCAAACAGAAGCGATGACGATGGGGACGAGAATCGTTGTCATGAAAGATGGTCTTATCATGCAGGTCGACACCCCTCAATACCTTTATGATAACCCAGACAACCTTTTCGTTGCGTCTTTCCTAGGCTCTCCACAAATGAACTTTTTCAACGCGAAACTGGTTCGTGAAACTGGAAAAGTGTTCGCTGTTTTTGGAGACAAAGAAAAGGGAGAAAAAGAAAACAAAATTGAAATCCCAGTTTCTCAATATAAAAGAATTATGGACGACACTTATTTCGGGAAAGATGTTATTCTTGGAGTTCGTCCAGAAGACATTAAAGACGAAGAAATTTTTATTGCGTCGTCTCCTCAAACGACAATTGAAGCGTATGTTGATGTTATTGAAAAACTCGGAAATGAAACAATTCTCTACATGAAAGTCGACGGCAAAGAGGACTATACTGTTGCGAGAATTGATGCAAGAAGCAACGCGGTTCAAGGCGAAACTGTTCGTCTGGCAATTGATGCGAACCACATTCACTTGTTTGACCCAACGACAGAGCAATCTATTATGGGTGTTCCGAAGTTTAACAAAATTCGCTCAAATTTCATTCAAGATGACAAAGGTTTGCATTTGACTTTTGGTGACACAACTGCGACATTGAATAATGCGTCAATTGAAAGAATCGTCGACTTTAAAAACCTTGGCGGAGAAGTGTTCCTTGAAATCGCGCCACAAGACCTTCTTGACAGAAATGCCTATGAAGAAGCGGGCGGGCTTGAGCGTCCACACGAATTCTTCACTGTTTCTGGAACTGTTGACTTTGCAGAGCGTTTTCAACGTTTCACAGCGGTCTACACTCAAGTTGAAGGCAAGCGCGGATATCTTGTTTCAAAGCACGCTCCAGAATGCGCTCTTGATCATGGCAAAAACGTCACATTTTATGTTGATGTTAACAAAGTCATTCTTCGCGACATCGACACCTCTGAAAAGCTGACTGCATCAAGACGAATCACTCAAAACGAAGCGTATTCGCAGGTCAAAATAGGGACTCTTGCATCTGTCAAATTCCCGGGAGTGAAAGTTTCAACTCCAACTCATTCGGGACTAAATCAAAACGGAGGATTCACAACTTTTGTGAATCCAATAAAGATTTCTGTCAGAAAAGCGGATATTCAAAAATACTCAAAAGCAACATTCTCAGCACCTGTTATTGCAACAGATGTTTTGGGTTCAAGAACAGTCGTCTATGCAAAAGTTAATGGAGTGAAAGATTACTTCACTGCAATCGTTGATGATGTAGTGGACTATAATGCGGGCGACAGAATCAAGTTTTGCATCTTGCCGGAGGGTGTCACAACAGTTAAGCCAGATTTATTTACTAATGCAAACGAGCCAGAGTTTGTTGCTTCAATCCCATCTGAACTGATGAGAGAGAGTGTTACTGACAAGTTTGAGCCAGAATCTGTGACTGACAAATTTGCCCCTAGTGTTGAACAACCAGTTTCAACTGTTGAAGAAGAAGTTGTTGCTCCAGTGGTTGCTGAGGAGGTTCATTCAGCTGTGATTGAGCAACCAGTGGTCACGGAGGAGGTTGTTCCAATCGCGGAAGAGGCGATCGCAACGGAAGAAGCTCCAGTTGAAGAAGTCTCGCCAGCGCCAGTCAAAAAAACTACAACCTATAAGCCAAGAGCAACCACGGCAAAGCCTGCAACGACTGTCAAAAAACAAGTCATTAGAAAGCCGGGAGATGAACTTAAAGCGCCAGTCAAAAAGACTGCAATAAAAGCAAAACCAAAAGCGAAAGAAGACGAGGATTTGGCAAAAGCATTTGATGAGTTGGCAAAAACAACAAAAAAGCTTGCTGACAAATTGAACAAAAAATAATTTGATGCATGAATCAACAAAACAAACAACAAAAGGACTACCCAAGTGGAGTCCTTTTGTTGTTTGTTTTGTTAGATTTTTTAAGTAAGAAACATTTTTAATTGACAAGGGGTCTTCGACCCTCTTGACGAAGAGTGCAAATACACGCAGAACCCGACAGAGCAGTCGAAGACTGTTGACAAGGGGTCTTCGACCCTCTTGACGAAGAGTGCAAATGCATGCAGAACCCGACAGAGCAGTCGAAGACTGTTGACAAGGGGTCTTCGACCCGTTTGACGAAGAGTGCAAATACACGCAGAACCCGACAAAGCAGTCGAAGACTGTTGACAAGGGCTTTCAGCCCATTTGCGAAAGATTGCTATTGCTAAAAATTCTCTGACAAATGCATCAAAGATGCTTGACATGGGTCTTTTTGAGTCGAAACCGGTTGTTTTTTGTAAAAACTTGCGAAAGAGAAATTTCCGACTTTAACTCAAAAAATTGACATGGGTCTTCGACCCTCTTGTCGGGGGATTTCTTGTAAAAACAATTTCTCACAAAAGTATTGAAGATACTTGACATGGGTCTTTGACCTTTTTGAGGGAGAGTTTCTAGTAAAAACAATTTCTCACAAAAGTATTGAAGACACCTTAGATTTCTTCAAATCTTGCATTGAAGAAACGAAGCATTTTTGGCTCATAAACAAACTTTAAGCCTCTGATGCTTTTGCTATTTTTATGAATGTCGATAACTGCGCGAGCGACAACATCCATGTGGGCATAAGTGTAGACACGTCTTGGAATTGTCAAACGAACAAGTTCTAGTTTTGGAGCATGGTTTTTTCCAGTGTTGATATCTCGTCCAGCTGAAACAATTCCTCTTTCCATTGAACGAACTCCGCTCTCTACATAAAGCCTTGCAGCTAATGCTTGAGCAGGGAGTTGTTCTTGAGTCAAATGAGGGCAGAAGCGTCTTGCATCAAGGAAAACAGCATGACCGCCAATTGGCTCCATGATTGGAACACCAGCAGCGAGAAGTTGCTCTCCGAGATAGCGAACTTGCTTGATGCGGTGTTCAATGTATTCTTCTTGAACGCTTTCTTCAAGTCCAATTGCCATTGCTTCCATATCGCGTCCAGTCATTCCGCCATAAGAGGGCATTCCTTCAAAAACGACGACTAACTCTTTTGCACGCAAAAACATTTCTTCGTCATTCATGCACAAAAATCCGCCGATATTAGTTAGACAATCTTTCTTTCCGCTCATTGTGCAACCATCAGCATATGAAAACATTTCAAAAACGATTTCTTTAATACTTTTATTTGCATAACCTTTTTCGCGCTCTTTAATGAAATAAGCGTTTTCAACACATCTTGTTGCGTCATAGAAGATTTTAATTTTGTGTTTGTCACAAAGCTTTCGAACTGCTTTCATGTTTTCAATTGAAACTGGTTGACCACCAGCAAGATTGACAGTGACAGCAAGGCAAACATAAGCGATTTGTTCCGCTCCAACTTTTTTGATGAGGTCTTCCAGTTTTTTTAGGCAAATATTGCCTTTGAAAGGGTGATGAATAGTTGTGTCATGAGCTTCGTCAATAACGATATCATGAAAAATCCCACCGTTCGCTTCTTGGTGGTAACGAGTGGTGGTGAAATACATATTTCCGGGGGTGTATTGTCCTTTTTTGATTGCAAGAGTCGAGAGAATGTTTTCTGCACCCCTTCCTTGGTGTGTGGGTATAACATGTTTGAAGCCAAACAATTCTTTGACAGTTTTTTCAAGGCGATGCCAATTTCTAGACCCTGCATACGCTTCATCTCCAAGCATTAGTCCAGCCCACTGTCTGTCGCTCATTGCATTTGTTCCGCTGTCGGTTAGAAGGTCAATGTAAACATCTTCTGAATTAATCAGAAAAGTGTTATAACCCGCTTCTTTGATGACTTTTTCACGCTCTGCTTTGTTAATCATCTTGACATATTCAACCGACTTAATGCGGTAGGGTTCTGCTGGGTATTTTTTATCTAACATATTCTTCTCCTTATTTTTTAATGCGCAATAAAATTGAGCATTATTAATTGTTTTCTATTTGCCAATCGATTTCAGTTAGTTTATTGTTTTTTAAAAAATCGTTTGTTTTTGAAAAATGTTTGCAACCGAAAAACGCTCCGCCTGCTAAAGGGCTTGGGTGGGCGGCGGCAAGGACTAGGTGGCGAGAGTTTGTTAATAATTCCGTTTTTGTTTGAGCATCTCTTCCCCAAAGTAAAAACACGATGGGACTGTTTTTTTCGTTTAGTTTTTCAATCAAAAAAGTGGTAAATTTTTCCCAGCCTTTTTTTGCGTGTGATTTTGAAGCTCCCTTGCGGACTGTTAAAACAGTGTTAAGCATCAAAACACCTTGCTTTGCCCAACTTATTAAATAGCCGTTATTTGGGACTGTTGCTCCAACATCAGTGTGGATTTCGTTGAAAATGTTTTTCAACGAAGGTGGGATTTTTGCGCCATGTTTGACGCTAAAAGCCATTCCATGGGCTTCGCCTTCATTAATATATGGGTCTTGCCCTAAGATAACGACTTTTGTTTCAGAATAAGAAGTTTCTCGGAGTGCTGAAAAAATTTCATGCATGGGAGGAAAAATAGTTTGAGTGGTATATTCCAACTTCAAAAACTCTCTTAGCTCCAAGTAGTAAGGTTTTAAAATCTCATCACGAATGATATCGTCCCAATCATTGTTTAATTTAAGCATATTTATAATTTTAGCAAAAAAACATGACACTGTCAAACAATTAGCATAGAAATTACTTGACTTGTCCATTTTAAATATGATAACATATAAAACATATTATGAATAAAAACAGAACACCAAAAGAAAAAAAATTGAAAGAAGAGGAGCTGATTCCAGAAATCATTCCAGAAGAGTGCCCGGAAGAGGAAAAAAAGAGAAATGGCTTGAAACAGGCATTTTCAAAAGTTGTTCCTATTTTTGGCAATCAACAAACCAATTGCCCGAAAAACCTCGCCGCATATCTTGAAAAGAAACGCAAAAAAAGAGTTCGTAACATGATAATCTTTTTGATTTTCACGGCAATCGTTGTGTCAGTGATGGTGATGTCATTTTTGGTTCAACCCATTTTTGGAGTGGGTCATGCTCTCACTGACTTTGTGAACACCTATGTTTTTCAACACAGGTTCACCATGGGCTATGATCAATATGGCGCGCCGATTTTGAATGAATATGGCGAACAAATCAGAATTTATTATGCAGATTCAGCTCACCCAACTCTAAGACTTGTCATAAGAACTGTTGTCGTTGCATCTTTGGGGTATATCGTCATAACTCTTGCAAGTGTTCTTATAAAACTCTTGGCAGTTGGCAATGCGACAAAGCGCAGAAAAACGGTTGTTTCGCTTGCGTCAAGCGCGATTAAATACGTTGGTTATATCATTATTCTCGTCATGCTGTTCAATGTCTGGGGAATCAATCAAGCGATACTCGCTGCGATTGTCGGCGCTCTTGGTATTGCAATCGGTTTCGGTGCGCAAGGACTTATTAGCGACTTATTGACTGGACTATTCTTGATTTTTGAAAATAATCTTCAAGTCGGAGACATTGTCACTGTCAACGGATTTCGTGGAGAAATTGAAGATATTGGAATAAGAACAACAAGAATTAGAAGCATCATCGGAGATGTAAAAGTTCTTAACAACAGTCAATTGAAAATGTTTATCAACATGACAATGCACAGAAGTTTGGCAATTTGTGACTTGACTATTGAATATGGCGAGGACGTTAAACGAGTTGAGGAAGTTATCACAAAACATCTTGAAGTTGTTGCGGAAAAATACCCAGTCATCAGCGAAGGACCGTTCTACAAGGGAATAGCACTTTTTAACGAACGAGGTGTTGTTTTAAGAGTGGTTGCAAAGTGTGAAGAAGTCGAAAGATTGCAACTTGACCGTGACTTGAATCGCGAGTTCAAACTATTGTTTGATGAAAATAACATTAAGCTTGCTGTTCCAGTTCTTAATGTTGGTGGCGATGGTGAAGGTGCTAAAAAACTGAAAAAGAAATAAATTTTCAAAACCAATGTTGCTCTGAAATAATCGATAGCAATTGGGCATGAGAACGGTGTTTTTTAAAAAAATTTTTACTTTTTTTAGAAAACCGTTCCTATGGAAAATTACGGGTCTAATAAACTCTAATAAAAAAAAATGAACGAACTAAAAAAAAGCGGAGAAGATTATTTGGAGACAATCTATAATCTTTCAAAACAAGGTGGAACGGTAAAAAGTGTTGATGTGGCAATGGCGCTCAAAGTGACAAAGCCTTCAACTCATCGTGCAATTGAAAACCTTGTAAAAAAAGGACTTGCAAATAAGGAAACTTATGGTCAAGTGAGTTTGACGAGTGAAGGAGAGCGTCTTGCAAAAGAAATCACGAAAAAGCACAAAGCTGTGACCATGCTACTCACAAAGGTTTTGGGAGTCAGTGAAGAAATTGCTGAAGTTGACGCTTGCAAAATTGAACACGAATTGAGTGAAGAAACCACTAAAAGACTCTATGAATTTTTGGAGATAGAATAGTCATGAAAATAGCAATCGTTGGAGCAGGTCCCGCAGGATTGATGGCCGCAAGTGCTGTTAAAGATGCGAAAGAAATAGTAATATTTGATGGAAATGAAAAGGCTGGAAAGAAGCTATATTTGACTGGAAAAGGGAGGTGCAATGTCACTAATGATTGCACTTTGGAAGAATTTTTAGAAAATGTTGTGACAAACAAAAGGTTTCTTTATTCCGCACTCTCATCACTTTCTCCACAAGAAGCAATAGTATTTTTTGAAGAAAACGGAGCGAAAATCAAGGTTGAAAGAGGAAGGCGAGCATTTCCAAAATCAGACAAAGCAAGTGACATAACAAAAGCACTAATGGTAGCAGCTCAAAAAAACGGAGCAAGACTTGAATTGAATTCACGAATCAAGTCCATTGAAAAAGTCGGCGATAAATTTGAAATTGATGGAGACGCTACTTTTGGCACTCCGAAAATATTTGATAAAATAATATTAGCAACTGGCGGCATTAGTTATCCAGCAACGGGCAGTGACGGTGCTATTTTTGATGTTCTGAAAAAACTAGGACACACCATTGTTCCACTGAAAGCCGCATTAGTTCCAATTATTTTGAATGAAGATGTCAAATCATTAGAGGGACAATCTTTGAAAAATGTCACTGCAACAATTAGCGGTGAAGATTTTAAAGAAAGCCTTTTCGGAGAAATGCTGTTCACTGCAAATGGAGTTTCTGGGCCAATAATTTTAAGCTTGTCGAGTCTAATTAACAAACATAACGTTGAGAATGCAATGTTATTAATTGACTTAAAGCCAGCATTAACTAATGAACAACTCGACAAAAGAATATTAAGTGATTTTGAAAAAAGCAAAAACAAGCAAATTAAAAATATTTTGCATGAACTAGTGCCGAAAGGTCTAATTGATATTGTTCTTGAACAAAGTGGAATAAAATTTTATAGCGAAGTTAATGGCATAACAAAAGAGGAAAGGGTGAGATTGGTGAAATCCATCAAAGGGTTGAAATTTGGTGTTAAAAGACTAGCCCCGGTTGAAGCAGGAATAGTGACATCTGGTGGGGTCAGCACAAAAGAAGTTGACTCAAAAACAATGCAAAGCAAGATTGTTTCGGGACTCTACTTCGCTGGCGAAATGCTTGACATCGATGCTCTAACAGGGGGCTACAACATTCAAATCGCTCTCTCGACTGGGCACCTCGCAGGAAAAAGTGTGTAGAATTTCACAATAAAATTATCTTCGTGATTTTATGCAAAAAAACACAAAGATAATGAGACTCAATTAATAACTGTCTTCGTTTGTGTTGAATAATCACTCATCCTGACTCATTGCGAGTCAGCGTAACAAGAGATTTTTCAATATTTTTAAAATAATTGTGTATTATGAATTGTGCATTGTGCATTGATGTGTTATACTAAACATGTGAGCGAATCAAACAAAAACAATACCTACAAATTAATTTCCCCTTTTTCTCCGATGGGGGACCAAGTGGAAGCGATTGAGAAGTTGGTTGATGGAGTTAATGATGGATTAAAAAATCAAGTGTTGCTTGGAGTCACTGGCTCGGGCAAAACTTTTACCATGGCAAATGTTATTGCAAAAAGTAATCGTCCAGCCCTCATTCTTGCTCATAACAAAATTCTCGCAGCTCAGCTTTGCAATGAAATGCGAGAGTTTTTTCCACACAATCGTGTCGAGTTTTTTGTCAGTTATTATGACTATTATCAGCCTGAAGCTTATGTCGCGTCAACGGACACCTATATTGAAAAAGACATGGCAATTAATGACGAAATTGACAAGCTTCGAAACTCTGCGACATGTTCACTTGGAGAGAGGAGAGATGTCATCGTTGTTGCTTCAGTTAGTTGTATTTATGGACTTGGTTCTCCCGAAACGTATTACAAACTTGCAATATCTCTTCGTCCAAAACAAAAAATGGACAGAGATGAGTTGATTTGGAAGTTAATTGGTATTAACTATAAAAGAAACGATGTCGATATCGCCCGTTCAAATTTTCGAGTCAAGGGCGATATTGTTGACGTTTTTGTTGCTCAATCAAGCGAGGTTGGAATCAGAGTTGAGTTTTTTGGCGATGAAATTGAAAATATATCCGAGTTTGACATAGTGACAGGGCATAAGAAAAACATTCTCAATCATGCAGCGATTTTTCCAGCATCACATTACGCTGTTGACACGGAAGTTCTTGGAAATGCACTTATTCACATTGAAAAGGACATGGAAACTCAAGTTGAGTTTTTCAAAACAAACAACAAACTCATTGAAGCACAACGAATCTCCGAAAGAGTTCGTGCCGATATGGAGTCAATGCGTGAATTTGGCTATTGCAGTGGTGTTGAAAACTATTCAAGATATTTTGATGGGCGGAAAATTGGGGAAGCACCTTACACACTTTTGGATTACTTTCCAAAAGATTTCTTGATGTTCATTGACGAGAGTCATATGAGTGTTCCACAGGTTCGTGCTATGTTTAAAGGAGACTTTGCAAGAAAAACTTCGCTTATCGACTATGGATTTCGCCTGCCAGCAGCCTATGACAATCGGCCATTAAAATTCGAAGAATTCAACGACAAAATTGGGCAAACTATTTTTGTCTCTGCAACTCCAGCCAAATATGAGTTGGAATTGGCTTCTGGACAAATTGTTGAACAAATCATTCGACCAACTGGACTTGTTGACCCCCTTGTTGACATTCGTCCAGTCTCTGGGCAAGTTGACGACTTAATCAATGAAATAAAAGCGACTGTCAAAGATGATGGAAGAGTTCTAGTCACAACTTTAACAAAAAAATTCTCTGAAAAGTTGACGACTTATTTAAATGAAGCTGGAATAAAAGTTCGCTACCTTCACAGTGACATTGACACGATGGAACGCATTGAAATAGTCAACGGGCTCCGAGCAAAAGAGTTTGATGTTGTTGTTGGGGTCAATCTTTTGAGGGAGGGTCTTGACATTCCTGAAGTGCAACTTGTTGCAATTCTTGATGCCGACAAAGAAGGATTTTTAAGAGCTGAAACATCATTAATTCAAACAATAGGACGTGCAGCAAGAAATGAAAAAGGGCGTGTGATAATGTATGCCGACAATATGACAGGCTCAATGGAGAGGGCATTAAAAGAAACTGACCGCCGTCGTGAAAAACAAATCGCTTTCAATGTTAAACACGGCATAACTCCAACAACAATCAAAAAAGACATCAAAAACACTCTTAAAATTTCTTCAAAAGCATCTCCAGAAAAAGTGGACGAAAAAGAAATTCCACAAATGATAGACAAATTGAGGGCAATGATGTCAATAGCATCAAAATCACTAGACTTTGAAACGGCAATAAAACTTCGCGACAAAATCGCAGAACTCCAAACAATCCAAAGGAGATTGAAAGGAAACCAAAAAGGAAGCCACAAACTGAAAAAACAGGACTAAAAAACAATGGATAAAATCAAAATAAAAGGTGCGAAAGAAAACAATCTGAAAAATATCAATCTTGAAATTCCAAGAAACAAGTTTATTGTTTTTACTGGATTGAGTGGAAGTGGAAAAACGTCTCTTGCGTTTGACACTATTTTTGCGGAAGGGCAAAGGCGCTATGTTGAGAGCCTTTCATCTTATGCCCGACAATTCCTTGGAATGATGGCAAAACCCGATGTTGAAAGCATTGAGGGGCTTTCGCCTGCAATCTCAATTGACCAAAAAACAACTTCAAAAAATCCTCGTTCAACTGTTGGAACGGTGACTGAAATCTATGATTACTTGCGACTTCTCTATGCCCGAATCGGCATAGTCCATTGTCCAGAATGCGGAAAAGCAATAACCCAGCAATCCATTGACGAAATTGTCGATAAGGTCAAATCATATCCTGAAGGAGCAAAGATTCTTGTCACTTCTCCAGTCGTTCGCGGGAGAAAGGGCGAATATTCAAAGATGTTTGAAGAGTTTCGAAAGAGCGGGTATTCGCGTGTCAAAGTCGATGGAGAAGTCTTTTCTCTTGAAGATGAAATAAAACTCGACAAGAAATTAAAACATGATATTAGCGTTGTTGTTGACCGCCTTGTCATCAAAGAGGGCATTGACAAGCGACTCACAGATTCATTAGAGACTGCATTAAAACTTGCCGATGGTCTTGTTGTCATTGATAACGAAGGTGATGAACAACTTTTTAACACTAAGTATTCATGTGGGGATTGCAATGTTTCAATTGCCGAAGTTGAGCCAAGATTATTCTCATTCAACTCGCCATTCGGAGCGTGTGAAAAATGCACTGGACTTGGCTACACTATGAGTCTTGATCCCGAATTAATCTATGGAGACGGTTCTAAAAGCCTCAGAGATGGTGCTCTTACGATAAACGGTTGGAACTTTGACTCTGGCCATATCACTCAGCAATACTTTTCAGCGCTTTCAAAAAAGTATGATTTCTCGCTTGATGTTCCATTTAGAGACCTTTCTGAAAATGTCAAAAACATTCTTCTTTATGGAGATGGGGGCTCTATTAGGATTGAGATGAAGTATGAGTCATTTGCATATTCTTCAACATTTGAGGGAATTGTTTCAAACCTTGAAAGGCGCTATCGTGAGACGCAGAGCGAAGCGGTGAAGCATGATATTGAAAAATACATGCGAACTTCTGATTGCACTGAATGTCATGGAAAACGCTTGAAAAAAGAGGCTCTTTCGGTTCTTGTTGGTGGCACCAATATTCATGATTTAACTAATCTTTCAATTAAAAAAATCAAGGAATTCTTTTCAAACTTAACACTCAATTCAACTCATTCATTAATCGCAAAAAGTGTCTTAAAAGAGACTTTAGCGCGTGTCCAGTTTCTTCTTGACGTTGGACTTGATTACTTGACCCTTTCTCGTTCAGCAGGCTCGCTCTCGGGCGGAGAGGCTCAAAGAATAAGGCTCGCAACTCAAATTGGTTCGGGACTTCAAGGCGTTCTTTACATTCTTGATGAGCCATCAATAGGGCTTCATCAGCGTGATAATGAGCGACTTATTAAAACATTAGAACACCTTCGCGATCTTGGAAACACTCTCATTGTCGTTGAGCATGACGAAGACACAATGACGCGTTCGGATTATATTGTTGACATTGGTCCGGGAGCAGGTGTGCATGGTGGAGAGGTGGTTGCAAAAGGAACAATGCAAGAAATTATCGACACCGTTGGTTCAATAACAGGAGATTACCTTGCGGGTCGTAAAAAAATTGCTGTTCCAGAAAAGAGAAGGGAGCCAAGCGGACAACATCTTGAAGTAGTTGGGGCGAGTCAAAACAATCTCAAAGATGTCTCTGTCAAAATTCCAACTGGCATAATAACTGCCATCACGGGGGTCTCGGGATCTGGAAAATCATCTCTTGTCAATCAAATTATTTACCCAGCGCTTGCGAACAAAATCAACGATTCTCGTCACAGAGTGGGCTCTCACAAAGAAATAAAAGGTGCCAGCAATTTTGACAAAGTTATTCAAATTGATCAAAGTCCAATCGGAAGAACCCCAAGGAGTAATCCAGCGACCTACACGGGTGTGTTCGGAGTCATTCGTGAGCTTTTCGCAAAAACCCAAGATGCTCAATCAAGGGGCTATAAAGCAGGACGTTTCAGTTTCAACGTCAAAGGTGGAAGATGTGAAAACTGTTCTGGCGATGGCATACTCAAAATTGAAATGAATTTTTTGCCAGATGTTTATGTTCCATGTGAAGTCTGCAAAGGACTTCGCTACAATCGTGAAACTCTTCAAGTTCGTTATAAAGGAAAAAATATTAGCGAAGTTCTAGACATGACGATTGAAGAAGCGGTCAAGTTTTTTGAAAATATGCCAGCAGCAATCAACAAAATTAGAACACTCTATGATGTTGGATTGGGCTATGTTAAGCTCGGACAATCCTCAACGACTCTCTCTGGAGGTGAAGCTCAAAGAGTGAAGCTTGCAACGGAACTCAGCAAGCGTGCAACAAACAGCACTCTTTATATCCTTGATGAGCCAACAACAGGTCTCCATATTCATGATGTCGACAAACTGATTTCAATCCTCTCTCGTCTCGTTGGAACTGGCAACACAATAATTGTCATTGAACACAATCTTGATGTTATTAAAACTTGTGACTACGTCATCGACATGGGGCCTGAGGGTGGAGATGCGGGAGGGGAGGTGATTGCTTTAGGAACACCCGAAGAAGTCGCTGAAATTGAAAAGAGTCACACAGGTCAGTTTTTGAAAAAGGTATTATTTTAGTGAACATGGAATATTGAATATTGAATAGGTGTTGAAAAATAGAGTTTCCACATCACATATTCAATATTCCATAGTATTATATTCAATGAAAAAGGAGAATACAATGAAAGTTTTACTACTCAATGGCAGTCCAAGAGAAAAGGGTTGCACATTCACGGCGCTCACAGAGGTTGCAAACACTCTTAATCAAGACGGCATTGAAACCGAAATTGTTTGGATTGGGAACAAAGCGGTTCAAGGTTGTATTGCATGCTTAGTATGTCGGAAAGGTGAGAAAAAAGAATGCCCATTTGATGATGGAGTGAAAGTATTTGCTGAAAAAGCAAAAGTTGCTGACGGCCTTATTTTTGGCTCTCCTGTCTACTATGCGGGTTCAAACGGGACACTTCATGCATTCATGGACAGATTATTTTTTGCAAACTCAACGCATTTCAAAGGCAAACCTGCCGCATGTGTTGTCAGTGCAAGAAGATCTGGAACAACAGCAACTGTCGACAATTTGAACAAATATTTTCTTATTTCTCAAATGCCAATAGTTTCTGCGAATTATTGGAATGCAGTTCACGGTTCATGTCCCGAAGATGTTCAAAAAGATATTGAGGGGTTGCAAACAATGAGAACAATAGGTCGCAATATGGCGTGGTTACTCAAAACCATTGACAAAGCGAAAATTCCATTTCCAGAAGGTGAAAAAAAAATCTACACCAATTTCATAAGATAACAAAAAAACAAAAAAGTCGCATTTTAAAACATGCGACTTTTTTGTTTTTTTATGTTAATGATGTCAAGAGTTTTAACAGAACGAATTTTCAAAATCGTCAAAAAGAACTAGAATGTGTGAAAAAGGTATTGCCCATACCACACTGAAATAATTATAATAAAAGTAAAATTCACAATCAAGAATATAACTGACAAAGCAACACTAAGACCAAATCGACCTGTTGGAAGCCCTCTTTTTCTGTTGATATTTCGTTGAATGCTTCCAAAAACAATGCTCAATATTTTCACAACATCAAGAATACCTAAAAGAAAAGTGAAAAGGGAGAAGAAGCCAAAGTTTATTCCAATTCTTGAATTAACAATTGCAGCGATAGTGAAAATCACAACAACTAAAATAGGTGCGATAATACTTCCAATGAAAGAAAACTTTCCAAATCCAGTTGGAGCAGGCTTTTGTGATTGCTCTTGTTGCGGTGGAGTGTTTTGCCCATTATCAAACCCTTGTGAATTGTTGGTCGCAAAAGGGTCTTGAAAAAATGGGTCTTGTTGATTGCCAGACCAGTTGTTTTGATTGTTTTGGTTATTGTCCCATCCATTGTTAAATTGATTGTTCATGTTCTAATTATATACCAATTTCAAAGAAAAATCAACTATTTGAAGAAAAAAAATCAATTTAAAGTTTGATTAAAAATAGTTCAAAAAAAATTCAAACTATTTTTGAATATATATTCAAAAATAGTTGACAGAGATAAGATTTAATACTATAATGAATACATATTCAAATTGAATAAAAATTCAATTTTAAAAGAGGTGGAAAAAAATGGAGCAAAGAACAGAACAGAACAGAACAGAACAGAACAGAACAGAACAGAACAAGAGAAAGAGGGAAGTGACTCGTGAAAAGATTTTAAGTTCAGCGGTTTCGCTTTTTGCGGAGCGCGGTCTTGGCATGACGAG
>WQSV01000017.1 GCA_009787685.1 Bacillota bacterium | reverse complement strand
TCATGGTCAATCGAATTGCAAAAAAGAAGGGAATAACAAGGCGCGGAAACGAATACCCAAAAGCAGGAGATATGCCGATGCAACAATTTGAAGCAGCGGATGAAGTTCCCCTTGCTGAAGGAATTGACAAATTTACTCTTCAAGTTTGCATGGTAATGGGTGTTTACCTTTTGAGTATTGGTTTAATTTTCATACTTGATGTTCTTTTTAGATTAACAGGTGTTCAATTCTTAATTGGACTAACTCCAACTCTTTGGGGATTTGCGTTCATGATTGCAATGCTTGTTGCTCTTGCGACAAAAGCAGTTCTTCGAAAACTCAGAAAAGAAAAAATCATGAAACGCCAATATCCAAACACCTATATGATGAACCGAATTGCAGGCTTTGCTTTCGACATCTCAATTGTGTGTGCGTTGGTCATGATTTCAGTTATGGAACTTGGAATAATGTGGATCCCAATCATTATAATGGCGGTTTTAGGGGCTCTGGCCACGGGTCTATGGCTCAAATTCATCACAAAGCGGGNTTTCCCTGCTTATAAAGATGAAGCATTTTTGGCGATGTATGGAACGATGACGGGAACAATTTCATGCGGAACAATTTTGACTCGAGAGATTGATCCGCATCTCAAAACACCAGTCTCGGAGGATCTTGTCATGGGTTCAGCAGGAGCTGTTCCTCTTGCGTTTCCACTCATTATATTCGTTCAAATGGCCGCGAGCGGATTGCATTTTATTTGGATTTTTGCCGTCGTTGCGGTCTATCTTGCACTATTAACATGTTATATGTTAAATGTCCACAAAAAGATTTTTAGAAGACGAGCGGTTGCCGTTGTAAGCGGAGTTGGTGGAGAAACGAGTGAGGAAACGTTAAACGATAGAACTGAGGAAAACAATACAGTATCCGACACAACAGAAGAAGCGGTAAGCGGTGAAACAAATACTGTAGAATAAAAAATTATTCATTGAAACAACAACCAAAAGTAGCAACTCTTGAAAAAAACAAAGTAACAAGAGTTGCTTTTTTGTTTTGAATGTGTTATTATGAAAAATATGACAAAGTTATCCTTAACAATAACTGGCATGCATTGTGCTGCGTGTGCTAATAATATTGAAAAAGCTGTTGCGAAACTTGAAGGGGTGTCCTTATCGACAGTCAATTTTGCAACTGAAAAATTGACTGTCGAATTTGACGAGACATCTCTTTTGATGGAAGATATTTTCAAGGCGGCCAAAGGTCTTGGCTTTACTTTGAGCTTGCCGAAAGAAAACGAAGCAGAAGACAAAGAAAAAAGAAAGCAGAGTGAGATGAAAGCGCTTTGGAAAAGATTTCTCTGGTCGGCTATTTTCACAATTCCATTATTCCTTTTCTCAATGATTCCAATGATGTTTCATTGGTTTGAATGGGATGTTCCGAGGTATCTCAATCCATTAAATTTTCCAATTTTTAACGGAGTGACTCAGCTTGTTTTGACAATTCCAGTTCTCGCAATTAACCACAAGATTTTTACTCGTGGTTTCAAGTCATTATTTCGTGGGAAAGCAAACATGGACAGTCTTATTGCAAAGGGTGTGACAGTCGCAACCGCTTTTAGCATCTATCTCATGATTGACAATATCATTCATGACGGGCATGGAATGCTCCATGGAATGTTCTATTTTGAAACCGCCGCGGTAATCATAACCCTCATTCTTCTTGGAAAATACCTCGAGAGCAAAACAAAAGGAAAAACAAGCGAAGCAATCAAGAAGCTGATGGGTCTTGCACCAAAGACTGCAACGGTAATTAGCTGCTGTGGGAACGAGACAGAAGTCGCGATTGAAAACGTTAAAGTTGGAGACACTCTTCTAGTCCGACCGGGCGAAAAAATGCCAGTTGATGGCATAGTTTTGGATGGAGTGACTTCGGTTGACGAATCAATGCTAACGGGCGAGAGCATGCCAATATCAAAAAAAGAGGGCGACAAAATAATTGGAGCGAGCATTAACAAAAACGGTTCAATAAAATATAAAGCAACAAAAATTGGTGCAGATACTGTTCTTGCCCAAATAGTTAAGCTAGTCGAAGATGCCCAGTCATCAAAAGCGCCAATCGCACGAATAGCTGACAAAATTTCCGGGCACTTCACTCACATTGTTATCTTGATTGCACTTCTTGCATTTGGCGCATGGCTGACCTATGGTTTGATTGCAGGGAACTATGATGCGTTTCCATTTTCGCTCGTCATCTTGGTTTCTGTTCTTGTTATCGCATGTCCATGTGCATTAGGGCTTGCGACTCCAACGGCAATCATGGTTGGGACAGGCAAGGGTGCGGAAAATGGTATCTTGATAAAAGGCGGGGAGTCATTGGAAACTGCCCATAAAATAACAACAGTCGTTCTTGACAAAACGGGAACTATCACAGAGGGAAAGCCTTATGTCACAGACATCGTGACTTATGGAAGCTTCAATAATGATGAACTTTTGGAGATAGCCGCGTCATGTGAGAAAAATTCAGAACATCCTTTGGGTGAAGCAATCGTGAAAAGTGGACTTGATAAATTCGGAGTTTTGAAAGACACAACAGACTTTGAAGCAATCACTGGACAAGGAATACGAGCGATGCTTGACAAGAAAAAAATTCTCATTGGCAACGCAAAATTGATGAAAAACAGTGAAGTGTGTGTGACAGAGTATGAAAAAGACTGCGACAGATTGTCTGGAGAGGGCAAGACACCGATGTTTGTTTCAATCGACGGAAATCTTGGTGGTGTTATTGCGGTTGCTGACGTGATAAAACCAACAAGCAAAGAAGCAATTGCAAGGCTGAAAGAAATGGGACTTGAAGTTATCATGTTGACTGGTGATAATCGTCGAACAGCTGAAGCTGTCGCACGTGAAGCTGGCATTGAAACGGTGCTTTCGGAAGTTCTTCCAGAAGACAAAGCGATGAATGTCAAGAAACTTCAAGAACAAGGGAAAAAGGTTGCAATGGTTGGAGATGGAATAAATGATGCTCCCGCATTAGTTCAAGCCGATATTGGAATTGCCATTGGAAGCGGAACAGATGTTGCAATTGAGTCTGCTCAAATAGTTCTCATGAGCGGGGATTTGATGGGAGTTGTGAAAGCAATAACCCTTTCAAAAAGAACAATGCGAAACATTAAGCAAAACCTCTTTTGGGCATTTTTCTATAACATGCTTGGAATTCCAATCGCCGCGGGAGTGCTTTATCCAATTGGTGTTCAAATGGATCCAATGATCGCCGCTTTAGCTATGAGTTTTAGTTCAATATCAGTTCTTCTGAATGTTTTGAGAATAAAAAGAATGAAATTAAAATAATACCTGTCAAGACAGTTGACGCGACATGCCTTTTTTGCTACACTGTTTATTATACTAAGAAACTTAAGGAGAAACAAAAAAATGAAAAAATTATTGATTGTCGTTGATATGCAGAACGACTTTGTGACGGGGAGTCTTGGGAATGTTGAAGCTCAAAAGATAGTGCCTTATGTGAAAGAGAAAATCGAAAGCCACAAAAAAAATGGAAACACGATTCTTTTCACAAGGGACACTCATTTTGAAAACTATCTTTCAACTCAAGAAGGAAAGAATCTCCCTGTTCTTCATTGTGTCAAAGGGACAGCAGGACATGAAATAATCAGTGAATTAGATTCGACTGATTGCGAAATTTTCGACAAACCAACATTTGGTTCTCTAGAACTTGCAAAACGTGTTACAGAGCTTGCAAAAAATTATGATGAAATAGAGCTTTGCGGACTCTGCACTGACATTTGTGTTGTTTCAAACTCTCTAATTTTAAAAGCGCAATTGCCAGAAACAAAAGTGACAGTTGACGCAAAAGCATGTGCAGGGGTGACAATTGAAAGCCACAACGCCGCCCTAACAACAATGAAAATGTGTCAAGTTAATGTCATTAATGCTTAAATAATATATAGTTTTTTGTAAGTAAAATCGAATTGAGGAACATGGGTATGAATCGGTCAAATTAGTTCTTATTTTCAAAAAAAAACGCGAATAATCAATAAAATTGTTGCATAGACATAAGCATGGGAAATAATAACTATCCGTTTAAATTAATACCATTGCCTTATGCCTATGATGCTCTAGAGCCGTTCATTGACAAACAAACAATGCAATTGCATCACGACAAACACTTGCAGACCTATGTTAGCAATCTAAATGAGGCTCTCAATAATTATCCGCAATTTCACCATTGGACACTAGAGCAATTAATTTATTATTCAAATCAACTGCCTAAGACAATAAGAAGGGCGGTTATTAACAATGGCGGTGGAATCTATAATCACAACTTGTTTTTTGCAGGTCTTCAAAATGGAGGACAAATGAATAGTGCGAGCGCACCAAATTTGATTAAAGCCATCAATTCTAGATTTGGTAGTTTTGATGCGTTTAAAGACGAGTTTAAAAAACATGCCACAAGCGTTTTTGGTTCTGGCTACACTTGGCTGGTCGCAGAAAAATGTGGCAACATCCAAATTGTCAACACCAAAAATCAAGACACAGTTATCCCCTATAACCTTTTTCCAATAATCCTAATAGATATCTGGGAACATGCCTACTACCTAAAATACCACAACATCCGATCAGACTACGTAGACAACTTCCTAAAAATCCTAAACCCAACCCAAGCCGAATCAAACTTCAACAAAATATTAACCTAAATAGGAAGGGCTTGAGATGTAGTCTTCCAATCAAGAATAATTAACTGGGCATAGATTGTGATTGGGTGGAAGTTTGTGTTCAAAAGTAGACACTATCCAATACTACAGGGTATCATAAATAATGTTATAATTTTTTTTTGAATAAATTATGTTTTCCCATATAAAAACGCTATTATTTTTTTGAAATGTGTGGTATAATAATTTGCATATGAAAGGTTTTTTATATGAGGGCAAATCAAAAACTATTTATGCTGGAGATTCATTTGATACTCTTGTCATAAAGTATAAGAACACTCTAACTGCATTCAATGGGGAAAAAAGTGAGGAGAAAGAGGGCAAAGGCTCTCTCAATGCCCGCACCTCACACCTAATCTACAACTATCTTTCCAGCCATGGGATAAACACACACCTCGTCAAACAGATTGACGAGGTGTCTTTTATTTGCAGGAAAGCGGAGATTATTCCTGTTGAAATAATAGTTAGGAATGTTGCGGCGGGTAGTTTTTCTAAAAAATATGGTGTTGAAGAGGGACATTCGTTGAAGAGTGTTAGTTTAGAATATTCACTAAAGTCTGATGAGCTGGGTGACCCTATGATAAACACAAGCCAGATTCTTGCATTAGGAATATCAACAGAAAAGGAGCTGAAATTTTTAGAAAAAGAGGCTCTAAAAATCAACGAACTTCTAAAGGCTTTGTTTTTAAAAATTGGAATTAAGCTTGTTGATTTCAAATTGGAATTTGGAAGAGTTAATGATGAAATTATTCTTTGCGATGAGATTTCTGCGGATTCATGTCGTCTTTGGGATGTTGAAACTGGGAAAAAACTTGACAAAGATATTTTTAGGAGAGATCTTGGAGATGTTCTTGATGGATATAGAGAATTGCTTTCAAGATTGGAGAATACGATTGGCAAGGAGGAAAAATTATAATGACAACAAACACATATGAAAATCCATTAACAACGAGATATTCATCAATGCCTATGCAAAATCTTTTTTCAAGCGATGTCAAATTTTTAACATGGAGAAAATTGTGGATAGAGTTAGCACGAGGTCAGCGAGAGTTAGGGCTTCAAATATCAAGTGAACAAATTGAAGATTTGGAAAAAAATGCGCATGACATTGATTTTAAGAGGGCTGGTGAGATTGAAAGGGAAACTCGTCATGATGTCATGGCTCATATTAAAGCTTTTGGAGAAAAGGCGAAAAAAGCGGCTCCAATTATTCATCTTGGCTCAACAAGTTGTTATGTCACGGATAACACCGATATTATTATTTTACGTGATGCTCTGAATTTGATCAAATCACAACTTGTTTTGATCATCAATGAACTGGCCACATTCGCAAAAAAACACAAAGACCTTCCATGCCTTGCTTTCACTCATTTTCAATCAGCGCAACCAACAACAGTTGGAAAAAGAGCTTGTTTGTGGATTGCGGATTTAATGTCTGATCTAGAAGACTTGGATGCGGTGCTAAAAAAGATAAAATTTTTTGGTTGCAAAGGTGCAACGGGAACTGCTGCGAGTTTCCTTAGTCTTTTTGAAAATAATCACCAAAAAGTTTTGGAATTAGAAAAAAAGATTGCAAAGAAATTTGGATTTTTGGAAATATATCCAATATCGGGTCAAACATATTCAAGAAAACTTGATTTTTCTGTTTTAGCGGTTTTGTCATCAATTGCTCAAAGTGCAATGAAATTTTCAAATGATTTCCGATTGCTATCGCATTTAAAAGAATTGGAAGAGCCATTTTTAAAAACTCAAGTAGGCTCATCCGCGATGCCCTACAAACGCAATCCAATGAGAAGTGAGAGAATAACATCCTTATCAAGGTTTGTTAACGTCACTCTTTTGAATGCGTCCTTCACAGCATCTGAACAGTGGCTAGAAAGAACCCTTGATGACAGCGCGAACAGGAGAGTGATTCTTCCTCAAATGTTTTTGGCAACTGATGCGATTTTGTCGTTATTTGTTGATATTATGAGTGGAGCGGTTGTCAACAAAGGAGTTATAAAGAAAAACCTAAAAACAGAACTACCATTTTTAGCAACTGAAAATATTTTAATGCACGCTGTGAAAAAGGGTGGGAATCGTCAAGAGTTGCATGAAAAAATAAAACAATATTCTCTAAAAGCATCCGAGGAAATAAAGAAAGGTGGAAAAAATGATTTATTAAACAAAATACTAGATGATGATGATTTTTCTTTGAGCAAAGAAGAGTTGGACAAAATTTTAGTAGTTGAAGATTTCATTGGGAGAAGCATTGAGCAAGTTGATGAATTCTTGGTTGGTGTCAATGAAATGCTAAAAACAAACAAAAAACTCATTAAGGACAAAAACGAAATAAAAGTTTAAAAGGAGGACAACAAAAATGATATCAGCAGTTGTTGGAATAAACTGGGGTGATGAGGGCAAAGGGAGAATGGTTGATTTGTTGAGTGAGGATTATGACATCATTTGTCGCTATCAAGGTGGCAATAATGCTGGACACACAATAAAAAACAACAAAGGCAAGTTCATATTGAATTTGCTCCCGTCTGCTATAACCCGCGAGGATAAGGTGAATTTGTTGGGTGCTGGAATGGTTATTGATGCAGAATATTTGGTCAATGAAATAAGGGGGCTTCAAGAAAAGGGGCTCAAAATAAAACCCGATAATCTCAAAATATCAGACAAAGCGCATGTTTGTCTTTCTTACCATGTCAGACAGGATATTTTGGAGGAAGAGAGATTATGTGACAAAAAATTTGGCTCAACAAGACGAGGTATTGCTCCATGTTATAGCGACAAATATATGAAAAAGGGTGTTCAAATGGCTGACTTGTTGGACATATCATACCTAAGAAGTATAGTGCCAGATTTTGTTGAGTGGAAAAATTTGACACTTAAAAGTTACGGTGAAAAAGCGAATTCAAAAAAAGTTTTAGAAATTCTGGAAAAGTGTGCAGAATTTTTGAGTCCATATATTATTGATTCAACAGAATACTTAAAAGATGAAATTGACAAAGGAAAAAAGGTTTTGTTTGAAGCTCAACTGGGCGCACTTCGTGATATTGACTACGGAATATATCCTTTCACAACCTCATCTCACACTCTCGCAGCCTATGCTCCAATTGGAGCCGGTGCGCCATTTGTTAAGTTGAAAAGAATAGTTGGTGTCATGAAGGCATATTCGTCTTGTGTTGGAGAAGGTCCTTTTGTTGTTGAAATGGATGATGAAGAAGCAAAAGCATTAAGAGAAGAGGGAAGTGAATATGGTGCTGCGACAGGAAGAGCGAGAAGAGTCGGGGCATTTGATGTTGTTGCGTCGAGATATGGAATACTCGCACAAGGAGCAACTGAGATTGCATTAACCAAACTAGACATATTATCATATTTGGACAGAATTCCAGTATGTGTTGCCTATGAGCTTGACGGAAAAAGGATTAATCATTTTCCAACAGGACCAGCACTATTTCGTGCAAAGCCAATTTATGAATATCTTGACGGCTTCAAATGCGATATTTCAAAAGCACGAAAACTAAGTGATTTGCCAAAAGCTGCGGTTGACTACATTCAATTTATTGAAAAATCTGTTGGGTGCCCTATATCCTATGTCTCATTGGGCCCAGCAAGAGATGAGTATATCACTATTTAAAGGGTTAATTTTCATGAAAAAAGAACAAGAAACAAAAGAATTATTTGAAGATAAGTTGCATGAGGAATGTGCTGTTTTTGGTGTTAGCGTAAGCACAAATGAAGCAGTGGGGTTGACATATAACGGACTTCTATCGCTCCAGCACCGAGGGCAAGAAGGCGCAGGCATTGCAGTTGTTAGTGAAAATAAAAATATTATTTGTCAAAAAGAATTAGGGCTTGTGACAGAAGTTTTTCAAAATGGAAAACTCAAAAAATTGCCAGAAGGAAATGTTGCAATAGGACACGCGAGATATTCAACAACTGGAACAAATTCAAGTGCGAATGTGGGGCCTTTTGTCACAGAATTTTTGACTGGAAGAATTGCAGTTGCTCACAATGGAAATCTGACAAATGCAAAAGAATTGAGAGATGAATTAAAAAGTGTTGGAGTCCAGTTCAATGCAAGTAGCGACAGCGAGGTTGTTTCAAAGTTGTTTGCATATCATGTCGTCAAACAAAAAGATTTGATGAAAGGGGTTGTTAAAGCCGCAAACCTTTTAAAGGGTGCATTTTCAATTATTATACTTGTTGGCGATAAAAAGCTTATTGTGATTCGAGACAAATATGGTTTTCGTCCTTTGTGCATTGGAAAAAGTGAAATAGGTCTTGCAGTTGCGTCAGAAAGTTGCGCATTAAACACTTGTGGTTTTGAATTGATTGAAGATGTTCTGCCCGGTGATGTCGTTGTTATTGAAAACGGAGAAATAATTCAGCGCCTAAATAGGGGGGAGTTGCAAGAAAAATATAGGCTAGACAGAGGACGAGATAAAAGAGCAGAACTAGGGTTATGCGTTTTTGAATATGTTTATTTCGCAAGACCCGATAGTGTCATTGAAGGGCTTTCGGTTTATGATGCGAGAATTAATATGGGACGGGCGTTAGCGAAAGAACATCCCATCAAGGCAGATATTGTTTGCGGAGTGCCAGACAGCGGATTGGAAGCAGCAATAGGCTATTCTCAAGAGAGCGGAATTCCTCTAGCCAGTGGATTCGTCAAAAATCGCTATGTTGGAAGAAGTTTTATTTATCCAACTCAAGGAGAAAGAGATTCAATAGTCAAAATAAAATTAAACCCATTATCAGTTAATGTTAAAGACAAAATCGTTATTCTAGTTGATGATAGCATTGTCAGAGGAACAACGATTGCAAAGATTGTTTCTTCATTAAAAAAAGCTGGAGCAAAAGAAATTCACCTAAGGATTTCTTCTCCACCATTTCGTTTCACTTGCCACTATGGAACGGATGTTGACAGCGAGGATGCTTTGATTGCTAACAAAATGACAATTCCAGAAATTGCAAAAAACGTTGGTGCAGACTCGATTGGCTATATTAGCCTAGAGGGATTAAAAAATGCTTGCAAAAAAACGAAACTACCATTATGCACGATTTGTTTTACTGGTGGAGATTGCAAATGGGAACAAAAATCAACATTGGAGGACGTTAACTAATGAAAAAAACATATTTAGTTTTGGAAAATGAAAGAATTTTTAATGGATATTCATTTGGGTGTAGCAAAGAGGTTGTTGGTGAAATTGTTTTCACGACGGCAATGACTGGCTATCTTGAGACCTTAACAGACCCAAGTTACTATGGTCAAATAGTTCTAATGACATTCCCGCTTGTTGGAAACTATGGCGTTATTGCATCAGATTTTGAATCTAACAAAGTTTGGCCCAAAGGCTTTATTGTCAAATATCCTTGCTCTAATCCATCTAATTTTAGAAGTGAAGGGGATATTGATAGCTTTTTGAAAGAGAAAGGTGTCAGTGGTATTCATGGTATTGACACAAGAGCGCTAACTAAAATTATAAGAAATGAGGGTGCAATGAACGGAAAAATTATGTTCAGCGAGCCAACAAAAAAAGACTTTGATGAAATTAAAGCCTATAAGGTGATTAATGCTGTTAAAAGCGTTTCCAATATTGACAATGGGAATTATAAGCAAGAGTTGAAAGAAGGCATGAAAAAAATAGCACTTATCGACACAGGCTCAAAGCGTTCAATTGAGAATGAATTAATAAAAAGAGGTTGCTTTGTTAAAAGGTTTTCATGCGATATAACGAGCAAAGAAATTTTAGAATTCAAGCCAGATGGCATAATGCTCTCAAATGGACCCGGTGATCCAGCCGAAAAAATCAACGAACCACTAATTCAAACTGTGAAAGAATTAATCAAATCAAAAGTGCCGATTTTTGGAATATGCCTAGGTCACCAATTGCTTGCATTGGCACATGGACACAAAACGAGAAAATTAAAATTCGGGCATCGAAGTGCAAACCAGCCAGTCAAGGAATTGTCAACTGGAAAGGTTTTCATTACTACTCAAAACCATGGCTATGAAGTTGTGGCTGACAAGCCCTCAATGATTAATGTTAACGATTTGTCTTGCGAGGGTATGGATTATGGGCTTTCTTTTAGTGTTCAATTTCACCCCGAAGCATCAGGGGGGCCGTTAGACACAACATTTTTGTTCGACAGGTTTATGGAAAGAATAGAAAGGGGGCAAAAATAATATTATGGAAACAATTTTAGTCTTAGATTTTGGCGGACAATATAAAGAGTTGATTTGTCGTGCTGTTAGGAATTTGAACGTTTACGCTATTATTGAAAGCGGGAACATTAGTTTGGGAAGAGTCAAAGAAATCAATCCTGTGGGAATAATTCTGACAGGTGGCCCTCAAAGTGTCTATTCTGAAAACGCACCAAAATGTGATGAACGATTATTCGACCTTGGTGTTCCAATGCTAGGAATTTGTTATGGAATGCAATTGATGACTCACATGCTAGGAGGAGAGGTTTCAAGTGGTGAAGTTGGGGAATATGGACAAGTTAATGTGACTTGCGACTTTTCTGAAAGTGATTTGTTGAATAACATAAAACTAGAGTTTGTTGCGCTCATGAGTCATCGCGATGTTGTCAGTGTCCCGCCACCAAATTTTCAAGTGACGGCAAAATCTCCGAATGCAATAGCTGTCATTGAGAACAAAAACAGAAAATTATATGGAGTTCAATTTCATCCAGAAACTCGTCACACTAAGTTTGGAAAAGAGATTATAAGCAATTTTTTAGATGTTTGCGGTGTTGTAAGAAAGTATCGTTTGAAGGACTATGTTAGTGAAAAGGTTGAGAGCATTCGCAAACATGTAGGCGTTAAAGGAGTTTTATTAGGGCTTAGTGGAGGGGTTGACTCGTCTGTGTGTGCAGCTCTTTTGTCAAAAGCAATCCATGGGCAGTTAACGTGTGTCTTTGTTGACCATGGGTTCATGAGAAAAGACGAGGGCGATGAAATTGAAAAAATATTTTCAAAATTTGATCTAAATTTTATTCGAGTGAATGCGCAAGAGAGATTTTTAAAAGCAATTGAAGGGGTCAGTGATCCAGAAAGAAAGCGCAAAATAATTGGAAACGAATTTGTCAGAGTATTTGAAGATGAATCGAAAAAACTAGGAAACATTCCATATTTGGCTCAAGGAACAATTTATCCCGATATAGTTGAAAGCGGTGGAGAATTTGGTTCAACCATTAAAAGCCATCATAATGTTGGTGGGCTTCCAGAAAAACATAACTTTGATGGGTTGGTTGAGCCGTTGTCGGGTTTGTTTAAAGATGAGGTTAGAAAAGTTGGAATCAAGCTTGGATTGCCGCCAAACTTGGTCAATCGTCAGCCATTTCCGGGACCGGGACTTGCAATAAGAGTTATGGGGGAAGTGACGCATGACAAACTAGAAAAATTAAAACAAGTCGACGCTATTTTTAGGCATGAACTAGAATCATTGTCAAAAAAGCCGTCACAATATTTTGCAGTTTTGACTCAAACTCTATCGGTTGGGGTCAAGGGCGATGAGAGAACTTATGACTATGTTGTTGCACTAAGAGCTGTTTCAACTGATGATTTCATGACTTGTGAATACTCTGATTTGCCGAATAAACTGTTGAGAAAAATATCATCAAAAATAACAAGCGAAGTTCAAGGGGTGTCACGCGTGGTCTATGATATATCAAGTAAGCCCCCCTCGACAATTGAGTGGGAGTAGTTTCGCTACTGTTGCTTGCAGAAGGAAATAAATAAAACAAAAAACAATGCAAGAGGAGAAAATAAAAATGTGTAAATTTGTGTTTGTGACGGGAGGTGTTGTTTCTGGTCTTGGGAAAGGAATAACAGCAGCGTCATTGGGAAGATTGCTGAAACAGCGTGGAGTGAAAATTACAGCACAAAAGTTAGATCCATATATGAATGTGGATCCGGGAACAATGAACCCATATGAGCATGGGGAGGTTTTTGTGACTGACGATGGTGCAGAGACTGATTTGGATTTGGGTCATTATGAGCGTTTTATTGACGAGAGCTTGACAAAATATTCGTCGCTAACTAGTGGTCGAGTCTATTGGAATGTTCTTTCTAGAGAAAGAGAGGGTGGATACCAAGGTGGAACTGTTCAAGTTGTTCCGCATGTCACTCAAGAAATAAAAAACTTTGTCTATGCGGGTGCAAAAAAAAGTGGCGCAGATGTGATGATTGTTGAAATTGGTGGAACGACTGGCGACATTGAGAGCCAGCCTTTTCTAGAAGCTATTCGTCAAATTTCGCTTGAATGTGGAAGAGAAAACTGCGTTTTTATTCACGTGGCTCTTGTGCCATATCTCAAGGCGAGCAATGAACACAAAACAAAGCCGGTTCAACACTCGGTCAAACAATTGCAAGGAATGGGTATTTCTCCAAACATCATAATAACGAGGTCAGATGAAAAAATTGAACAAAAGGACAAAGACAAAATAGCATTGTTTTGCAATGTCTCCCCTCATTGTGTTATTGAAAATGTGACACTTTCTTCGCTTTACGAAGTGCCAGTTGCATTGAAAGAAAGCAAGTTTGACGATGTTGTCTGTGATTTATTAAAATTAAAATGTGTGGAAGCGGATTTGAATGAATGGAAAAGAGTGATTAAAAAAGCTGAGAGTCGCAAAAAAAGAATAACAATTGCACTTGTTGGAAAATATGTCAAATTGCACGACGCCTATCTTTCAATAGTGGAGAGCCTTAATCATGCTGGAATTGAGCATGGAGTGCATGTGGACATAAAATGGATTTGTGCGGAGAGTGTGAGTGGTGATAGTGTTGAAAAATTATTGAAAGGAGTTGGCGGAGTGTTAATTCCGGGTGGCTTTGGAGAGAGAGGAGTTGAAGGCAAAATTGAGGCTGCAAGATGGGCAAGAGAGAACAATATTCCGTTTCTAGGAATATGTCTTGGAATGCAAGTTGCAGTCATTGAGTTTGCAAGAAATGTTTGTGGAATTGAAAAAGCGAATTCTGGTGAGTTTTGCAAAAAAAATTCTGCTGTCGTCGATTTGATGTGTGGGCAAGAAGGTAAGGAGTTGAGTGGTGGAACAATGAGACTTGGAGAATATCGTTGCAAAATTGAAAAAAACACCAAATTACATAAATTATATAATTTAACTGAAATAGGGGAGCGTCATCGACATCGCTATGAAGTTAATAATNATTTTAGGGAGATTTTAATGAGCAAAGGACTTGTTTTGTCGGGATTGTCGCCTTGTGGAGAGTTGGTCGAAGCGGTTGAATTAAAGGACAAAAAATTCTTTGTTGCTGTTCAATATCACCCAGAATTCAAATCACGTCCAAATCGTCCCCACCCATTGTTTTTAGGGCTGGTTGAAGCAAGTTTAAAAGACAAGTAGTGTCTAAATATTAAGTAACAAACATTAAAAAATTTGTTGACACAATAAACATAACATGGTATATTATAATGGTGTCATTAATAATTAGTGGCAATAAAAGTGGTAATAATTTGATTGCATGATTTGCATGAGCTGTGAAAACTATTACCAAAAACAGTGCAAAAGTGGGCAAAAACGAACTAAAAAGACCAAAAAAAGCACTAAATCTAGTGCTTTTTTTTGTTTCCTTTAACGACACTTACTGGAGGAATAACAAAACAACAATGAAAAAAATTGACAGAATACCAGACAAATTTGATTTTTCATTCGACACGAAATTTGCCTATGATGGCGCACTCGGTGCAATTTGGCAAAAAGACAAAACAACTTTCAAAATATGGGCACCGCTTGCAACAAGTGTTGTTCTTAATCTCTATAAATCTGGAAATGGAGACAAGGCCTTCAAAACTGTTGATTTGGAAGAAGGCGAGAGAGGTGTCTTTTCGACTGAATTAAAAGGCGATTTTGACAAGATTTACTACACTTATGACATAACAAATCATGGCAAAACCGAATATGATGTTGTTGACCCATATGCAAAAGCGTGCGGAGTTGATGGAGAAAGAGGGATGGTCATTAATTTTTCTTTGACCGATCCTAAAGGCTTTCATAAACATTCAATTCCAAAGTTTGACTTAAAAGAAAGTGTTATTTATGAAGTTCATTTCAGAGATTTCACATTCAACAGAAACTCGGGAGTGAGTGAAAAAAACAAAGGAAAGTATCTTGGACTCACTGAAAAAGGAACAAAAAATTCTTTGAAAGAAGCAACTTGCCTTGATCATATTCTTGAGCTTGGGGCAAATGTTGTCCATCTTTTGCCGTCCTATGACATGTGGTCGTATCGCGAAAGGGAATTGGACAAACCTCAATTCAACTGGGGCTATGACCCAAGGCATTATAACATCCCAGCAGGGCCATATTCATCTGACCCGTTTAATGGTGAAGTCAGAATCAAAGAATTCAAACAGGTTATTCAAACTCTCCATGAAAATGGAATAAAAGTCATCATGGATGTGGTCTATAACCACACGGGGAAAACAGAAATCGGTTTTGAGCAAGTAGTCCCCAAATATTATTATCGCTACAAAAACGGCTC
>WQSV01000016.1 GCA_009787685.1 Bacillota bacterium | reverse complement strand
AAGAATTGCAGGTGGAGAGCCAGTGTGAGAGTGATGAACGCGTCCTCTTGGTGTGATGTAGGATGTTGAGGGTTGAACTCTGAATCCAAGCCCAAAAAAGAAACTTGCGAATCTATAGACAAAATCATCTTCTCTTCCGTTATATCCAGTCCAGCTAGACTCCAAAAGCTCATCAAGCCAGCTTTGAAATTGATTGAAATTCAATTCTGCGTCGTCAACAATCATTCCATTGTCATTACGATAAACCCCAGATGGCGCACTCAAAACTGTCACGACAATTTCGTCTGTGTCATATTCCTCTTCAATCGTTGAGCGAACTGAAACAGTGACAGTGCCAGCAACAACTCCAGTCACGATTACCTCTTGAGAACTCGCTGAAGAAACATGTGCATTTTCGTTGCTCAAATCCCACTCAATATCAGCACTTAAGTTTGCGTCAGCCCTTAGGCTAATTGTTCCGCCCACAACCATTATCGCAGAATTAATGCTCTCTCCATTCATTGTGATGCTAACCAATGGGGAAATATATTCATCCTCACTGCAACCAGTCATTACTACCATTGGTAATGACATAACGATAGCAAGAACAAAAAACATTAAAATTCGTATTTTTTTCATTGTTGTCAACTCCTTTTAAGTTATTTTAATTTTGAATTATAATACATCTCATTCCATTCTGTCAATCATTATTAGCAACAAATCACAAAAAAATCAAAAAACACCAAAAAACAATAGTTATTTGGTGTTTTAAATCTTATTTTTCCGTGTTGATGCAAAAAAAGCAATTGGGATTTTACAAAAAAACTCATACTGAAAAAAATGTTGGAGCAAAAAAAATAACTAGTATTAGTGCGAAAATTTGCAACCAAAAACATTGCTTTTAAAAAAATATTATTTTTGAGTTTTTAGCTTTCTGAACTTTTTCAATACTTTTTTTGATATTTGTCGATGGCGGAGAAGTTCTATTTTCCCATATTTTTCTTTGATATAATTAAGAGTTGTTTTGTTTCCAACTGTTGCGGAGTAGACTTTTAGAATATTTGAATAAAACTGTCCCTTTGACATATATTCCGGTTCGATTATTAACTCCATCATGTTGAAAACTTCGTATTTCTTTTTTGCAACAAGCCCTTTGTCTTTATAGGTTTCATGCATTGGTGTTCCCGGCATTGGAGTGAGAACATTGATCATCGGAAAAATTGGGTTATATTTTTTAAGATTGCTAATTAATGAATCAAAATCTTCTTGCTTAAAACTGGGCAGGCAAATAATCCCCACGTTGACTTCAACACCCAATTCCTGCAAAAGACGCAGTGCTTCATGATTCTGTTCAGGCGTTGCTTTTTTGTTGAGTTCGCTCAGACCCTTATCATCAAAACTCTCAATCCCGAGGAAAACATATTTGAGCCCATTTTTTGCAAATTTTCTTATGACATCAGGATTCAGTGCAATTGCACGCGCGGTCGCAAGCATAAAGAATGTCTTTTTGATTCCATGTTCCGTGAGTCCATCGCAAAACGCTTCCAATCGCCTAATATTTGCAGTGAAATTGTCATCAAGAATCATTATATCTTTTTCTTTGATTGCTCTAAGTTCTGCGAAAACATCGTCCAAATCCCTTTCCCAATATTTTCCGAAACTACTTTTTGCAAACAAGCAAAAATTGCAATTGTTCGGACAACCATAGCTCGTTTTGATTGAAACGCAAGGCCCGAGATAGGAATGGCGGTAATGCTTTGAGTATTTCACAATTTTTTCTCGAAGCGGAAAATGCTTTGGGACATAGTGAACAAATTCATAATCTGGGTTGTTTTTGTCATAAACACCATTAAGACTCAAAAAATTTTTGTCCCCTGCTTTGATTTTTTGAAGAATTTGAGTGAAAGTGTCATAAGGGTCAGTTTTTATAATCGCATCAATACCTATTCCATCATAGACCAACGGATTAACCGATGCCATGACTCCTGTGACAACAATGACAATATCCTTGTCAAATTCTCTGACATTTTTGACCATTTCATTTATGCTCGCTGCAGCTGTGACATGACCAGTGAAAACAAGCACATCATATTCCCCACTCTTTAAAAGCTTGACAATATCACGCCTTTTATCAACAAGCATGTCAATGATATCACAATCAATTCCCTCAGCCTTTGCATATGCTGCTAGCCACCCTAAATCCAAAGGCTCAGCAAAAGAAAACCCCGAAAAATCCGCAATATCTATATTAACATTGGGCCTAACAAATAAAATCTTTCTCATATTATTATCATTCTTATTCATTATCATAAAATCATGATACCACAAACTTCGCCAAAAGTCAATAAAAACCGACAAAATTAATCATTAAGATTCGGTTAAAAAAACAGACACGAAAAATCGTATCTGCTTTTGAGCGAAAAACACTCCAACATTGCCCAACAAAAGCCTTTAAAGACTGTAATCATTAGAAAAAAAGTAGTTTCTTAATTTTCTCTGTGAAAGTGCGGTCTGTTTTTTTATATTTCTCTCCTTGTTTTTATTTTGCGGTTGTCTTTGATTTTGTCTTATAATTTTGCGATTGTAGTTTTTGAATTTGCGTAAATCAAACTTTATGAAAAAACCCACAGGTGCTTTCGTGTTTTTTTGTGATTTCAGTTGAATCACTCCTCTGTTACTAAAGTAAAAGTCAACGGCTCGCTAAGTTCTGATTCAGAATAGCGGAAACCTCTTATGAGAAATTGTCGTTCTGCACTAAACTCTAATGCTCTGATTTGAATGTTATCACCTTCTTCCCAGTTTCCTAGCGGGAATTCTAACGGCGTGCGACTTCTATTTTCACCAAAACTAATATTAGTTCTCACACCATTTCTGTAAAGTGCGTACTGTTGCCAAAAACTAAAACCTATGCCAACGCTACTCGCCCTAGTTTCATGTTCCCAAGTTATATGCGTAGCAGTTTGTTGCAGGTTTGTTGGTGGTTCACTTTGCCCTCTATAATTAACCCTATCACTGCACCCAACAAAAAACAGCATCGGCAAAATGCATAAAACTGAAAAGCTTACACTAGCAATGAACTTTTTCATTTTCTTATTTTACAACAATTTTCCCTTTTCCGCAACTGTAGAGATGTCTTTTTTAGAAAAAAAGCCCGAACAAAACTAAGATTTTGTTCGGGCGATTTTGGCGGATAGAAGAGGATTTGAACCTCCGAACGCTTTCACGTTGCACGCTTTCCAAGCGTGTGCCTTAGACCACTCGACCATCTATCCATATTAATTAATATAGCACAAAATTTTGAAAAACGCAAGTGAAATAATGCGTGATTTTGCGCAAAAAACTAAAAATCACGATGTAGGCATGACAGACATCGTGATTTTTCTTGTTGACTTCAATTTTGTTGTTAACTTTGGTGTGGCAAGACTATTTTTGAATATTCTTCAAAAAGCTCAACTATTATTTCTTTTGATGCTTGCTCTTTTGAAACAAGCCCCGCAATTTGACCAGCCATGAAACTTCCGTTAACAAGGTCACCATCTTGAGCCGCTTTTCGAAGCGCGCCCCCACCCATTTTAAAAATTTCTTCATCAGTGACGCTTAGATCACTTTCTAGTTTCGCAAACTCTCTTGCAAATCCAGATTTAAAAAGTCGAACCGGATGACCAGTTCTGCGACCTGTGACCATTGTCTCAATGTCTTTTGCTTTGATGACAAGATCTTTGTAGTTTTGATGAATGTTGCACTCTTTTGCAACGAGGAAGCGAGTTCCAACTTGGACGCCTTGAGCGCCCAATGCAAACGCGGCTGCGACTCCCCTTCCGTCAGCAATACCTCCAGCGGCGATAACTGGTATTGAAACTGCATCAACTATTTGAGGAACAAGAACCATTGTTGTCAATTCCCCAATATGTCCGCCAGCTTCGCAACCTTCGCAAACAACAGCATGAGCCCCCGCACGTTCAACAAGGCGCGCAAACGACACACTTGGAACAAGAGGAATAACTTTTATTCCTGCACTAATCCAGTCTTTCATGTATTTGAGTGGATTACCAGCACCCGTTGTGATGACTTCAACTTTCATCTCAATAACAAGTTTTGCCACCTCTTCTGCATGAGGAGATGCGAGCATAATGTTAACAGCAAAAGGATTTTTCGTCAACGTTCTTGCCTTCTCAATTTCTTTTTTAAGCTGTTCTGCACTTGAATTCATTCCAGCAATTATGCCGAGTCCACCCGCATTAGAAACTGCTGATGCCAATTCTGCATCTGAAATCCAAGCCATAGCCCCTTGAAAAATCGGGTATTTAATTCCTAATAGTTTGCAAACTGAGTTGTTTTTGAAGATATCTTTTTTCATAATAACTTATTTTAGCATAAAAATGACATTGAGTCAACCAATTATGAACGGGTTTTGCTGGTTCAATAAAATGAGTAATAAGACCACTGCAATTGCAATGCTGACTGATAATATTGCAGAACAACAAAAAAATCACCGTCATAAAAAAACGATGATTTTTTGTTTAAATTATATTTGATTAAAGCCTATTTTTTGATTTTTTTGACAAAATCTGCGAGGACTGTGTCAAAGTTTGGATATCCAATTTCTTGGAGAGAGTATTCAACGCGCGAAACTGGCTTGTTGATTTTGACTATGCGTTGGAGGTCAATTGGAGTTGCAATAACAACAGTATCGCATGGTGTTTTGTCGATTGTTGCTTGCAAGTCTTTGATTTGTTGCTCGCCATAGCCCATTGCTGGCAAAAGCGCGCCAATATCTGGATATGTTTCAAATGTTTCTTTCAACTTCCCAACAGCATACTGTCTTGGATCAACAAACTCGCCCGCACCAAATCTGTGAGCGGCAACAACACCCGCTCCGATTGTCATGTTTCCATGTGTCATTGTTGGCCCGTCTTCAATGACTAGAACGCGTTTGCCTTTTATGTTTTCTGGGTTCGTGACTGATAATGGGGATGCGGCATCAATAACAATTGCTTTTGGATTGACTTTGTTGATGTTTTGACGAACTTGCTGAACTCCAGCAAAATCCGCGCTGTCCATTTTGTTGATGACGACAACATCAGCAAGACGAAGTGTTACTTCCCCCGGGTAGTATTCAATTTCATGCCCCGGTCTGTGAGGATCAACAACAGTCACCATAAGGTCTGGTTGAACGAATGAGAAGTCGTTGTTTCCGCCATCCCAAAGAATGACGTCGCAACCTTTCGGATCTTTTTCAGCTTCTCTCAAAATCGCTTCATAGTCAACTCCAGAATAGATGACATTGCCCGCAACGATGTGAGGCTCATATTCTTCCATTTCTTCAATGGTGCATTTGTGTTTTTTAAGATCACCGATTTCAGCAAATCGTTGAACTTTTTGTGCTTCCAAATCACCATATGGCATTGGATGACGAATTGCAACCGCTTTCAATCCCTGTTTTGCAAGAGCGTCAATAACACGTCTTGTTGTTTGACTTTTTCCGCAACCCGTTCTGACTGCTCCAATTGCGATAACTGGTTTGGTGCTTTTTAATGCAGTATACTTGTGTCCCATGAAGTTAAAATCAGCGCCAGCGGCATTGACAATTGCTCCAATGCTCATAACCTCATTATAGGAAATGTCGCTATAAGAAAATACGCATTCATCAACATCAAAGTCTTTGATTAGCTTCACAAGTTCAGATTGTTCCAAAATTGGAATACCTTTTGGATAAAATTTTCCTGCAAGTGACGCTGGATACTTTCTTCCAGCGATGTCAGGAATTTGAGCGGCTGTGAAAGCAACAACATTGTATTGCTCATTGTCACGGAAAAAGGTGTTGAAGTTGTGAAAATCCCTTCCCGCTGCTCCGATGATGATAACATTTCTTTTTTTCATAATTTTGTTTCTCCTTTTTTGATGTTTTTTTTATATTAATTCTTTGACTTGAATGGTCATGGGAGAGCAGTTTGTGGCCAACATCTAAAAATGTCCACTCTCCCGTCCACATGATAATTCGCAACAACGCACTATTTCAAGTCCCGCTACTAGGTTTTAAAATTTACAATTTACAGTTTGCAACTTAATATCAACTTTAATTTAAAATTCAATCTTCAATTGTCAACAGTCTTCGACTGTTCTGTCGAAGAAGTTAATAATAGTAAAAAAGTCTCCCTCAAAGGGGTCAAAGACCCTTATCAATCGCAAATTTTCAATTTTAAAGTGGTGCTAGTTTTGCTGAAAAGTGTCTTAGGATTGGTGGTTCTTCAATGATTTTGTAGCCTTTAATTTTTGAAGCACGTTTTTTAATTTCGATCAAAGCATCGACAATGACATCAAGGTGAGCTTGAGTGTAGACCCTTCTTGGAACAGCAAGACGCGTGAATTCAAAATCTGCTTTTAGCTGCTCAAGCGTGTCTGGATTGTTTCCAAGCATGTATGACCCAATGTCACACCCTCTAATTCCTGCTTCAATATAAAGTTCGACGGCAAGGCTTTGGGCTGGGAATTCGTTATATGGAATATGTGGAAGCATTTTTTGAGCGTCGACAAATATTGCGTGTCCGCCCGCTGGAGACTGATATGCGACACCCGCTTCTTCAAGCTTTGCTCCAATGTATTGCATTTGTCCAACACGGTATCTGAGAAAATCTTCGTCTATTCCTTCAAACAATCCAATTGCAAGAGCCTCCAAATCACGCCCACTGAGACCGCCATATGTGACAAAACCTTCAAAAGAAATACAACGTTGTTTGATGACCTCAAACACTTTTTTGTCTCTTGCCCCAAGCAGTCCTCCCATGTTAACAATGGCATCTTTTTTTGCACTCATAGTGAAAAAATCACCATATGAAAACATTTCGACAACTATATCTTTGAGTGATTTTTTGTGAAACTCCGCTTCTCTTTCTTTGATGAAAAACGCGTTTTCAAAACATCTTGCGGCATCGATTAGAACTGGTATGCCGTTTTTACGCGCTATGGCATGGGTTTCTCGAATGTTTTGCATCGAGACAGGTTGCCCTCCAGCTGAGTTGTTGGTCACTGTGATGATAATAACACCGATGTTTTCTTTGCCAAGTTCTGATATGTATTGCTCGAGTCTTGCATTGTCCATGTTGCCTTTGAAGTCAAACTTACTCGTTGTGTCGAGAGCTTCGGGAACAACGCAGTCAATCGCTCTTGCTCCCGCGATTTCAACATGAGCACGCGTTGTGTCAAAGTGCATGTTTGAAATAGCGAATTTGCCTTCTTTTAAAAGAATTGGCAACAAAACTTTTTCAGCCGCTCTTCCTTGATGGACAGGTTGAATAAATTCAAAACCAAAAATTTCTTTTGCGTTCTTAATTAGTTTGCGATATCCCCTTGCTCCAGCATAAGCTTCGTCACCTTCCATGACTCCAGCCCATTGGTGCAAACTCATCGCACCCGTTCCACTGTCGGTGAGAAGGTCAATATAGACCGCCTCGCTATCAAGAGCAAAAAGATTGTAGTCTGCTTCTTTAATCAACTTCTTCCTCTCCGCTTTTGTTGTCATTTTTATTGGCTCAACGCTTTTGATTCTGAAAGGTTCAGCAATATAAGTTCTCTTCATCATTAATTTTTCTCCTTGTGATTTAAGGTTTATTGTTGTTTGTTATTTTTTAATACATGCGATTATTTCTTGAACATCATGATTATGCGCTTTAGACAAAATTCCAAATAATTTAAGAATCTGCATAAAGACACTAATATTGTTTTTGTCTATTGTGAAAGTTCCTAATTCTTTTGTTTTTGCCACTCTTCCTATGTAGTTTAAACCATTATCCAACTCTGTTATTGGAAAACATAAATATAACATCGGCATAATTCCACGCGCTCTTTGTTTTTCTTTTATTATAATTTCAGATATTATCTCAAATTTTCCAACTTTATAAACTAACAACGGATACATAACTCTTGTGAACAAAAAATCAAACCCATTAATTTTCTTGTCCTCAAAATTTTGCCTAAGAATCTTTAAATCTTTGTGGTTTTCAATGAAATCTTCTTCTTTGATTGATTCGCAATATCTTTTAATTTCATTTAAATCACTATCTTTAACCAACCCCCAATCAAAAAATATCTTTATGTATTTCGATAATTCATATAGTGCTTTTTCGTTGCCATTTGCCCCAATAAATCTTTTCTCATCAAACCTTGTCAGCAAAAGCTTATCGTGTCTTTAGTCAAGACATCATAAGCCTATCTGCCACTCAATATAACACGAATTAGAAAATTCTTCAATCTTAGTGGCAACAGGAATACCGTATTCGTTTAACATGGGCCTTTTCTTAACTCTAATTTTTTCTGCACCTTTTGTTTGTCTTTAAATTAGATTTTAATATTTTCGAAGACTTCTTTAATTTGTTCAAGCGCGTGGTCGATTTCTTCACGGGTTATTACCAGCGGTGGTGCCATGCGGATTATGATATTTTTTGTGTCTTTGCAAATTAGTCCTTTTTTCATTAGCTCTTCGCAAATTGGAAAGACTTTTCCGATTTCTGGCTTAAATTCAATTCCAATAAACAGCCCTCTTCCTCTGATTTCTTTGATTGCACTGCATTTAATTGCTCTTAATTTGTCAACAAAATACTTTCCAAGTTCAAGTGATTTTTCACAAAGGTTTTCTTCAACAATGACATCAAGCGCTGCTATTGCGACAGCTGCTCCAAGCGGATTCCCGCCATAGGTTGAGCCATGAACCCCCGGTGTGAAGACTTTCATGATAAAGTCGTCGCAAACGATTGCTGAAACGGGATAAACTCCGCCAGAAATTGCTTTGCCAAGGCACACGATATCTGGTCGAACATTTTCATGTTGAATTGCAAGCATTTTGCCTGTTCTTCCAAGGCCTGTTTGGATTTCGTCCGCAATCATCAAGATTTTGTTTTTGTCGCAGATTTCTCTGAGTCCTTTGAAAAATCCATCAACTGGAATTTTTATTCCGCCCTCGCCTTGAATTGGTTCAAATAGAATTGCGATTGTTTTTTTGCTGATTGCTTTTTTGACTGCATCAATGTCTCCATATGGGACAATGACAAATCCCGGGGTGAATGGCCCGAATCCAGAGCGATATGACTGCTCTGACGAAAAACTAACTGCTGTTATGCTTCGCCCATGAAAGTTGTTTTCAAAAACAATAATCTCTCCCTCTTCAATTCCTCTTTCCTCTTTTGCCCATTTTCTCGCCGCTTTAATTGCAGTCTCAACCGCTTCAACCCCCGAATTCATTGGGAGTGCTTTTTCATAGCCCGTCAGTGAACAAAGTTTTTCCAAAAACACACCCATCTTGTCGTTGTGAAAAGCACGTGATGAGAGCGTCAAACGGTCTGCTTGGTCTTTCAATGCTTTGATGATTTTTGGATGACGGTGTCCTTGATTGAGCGATGAATAGCCCGAAAGCATGTCTATATAGCGATTGCCATCAACATCCGTGACCCAAATTCCCTCACCGTGAGACAAAACTACTGGCAATGGCTTGTAGTTTTGCGCACTCACTCTATCAACTAGTTTCAGTTCTTTTTGTGTGTTGTTCATTGTTAATTCTCCATTTTTTATTTTATCTTTTCAACTATTATACCAAAAAAATATATTTATTGCAAGGAAATCAATGCATTAGTCAGTTTTGAATTTTAATGAAGCATTCATGTCAATTTTGTGAATTTTGCGAAACAGTAGCAAGAACGCAAGCCCGAGTGCGGCGAATGAAAGCGCGCCCGTGATGATCCAAACATACCAATTGAGATAGTTAATATTACCAAACCTTAAGAATTCAAACATGAAATCCATGAAGAAATAGCCAACTGGAAGACCGAGCGCAACGCCAATAATTGTCAAAATAAAAATTTCACGAAAAACATAGCCAACAACCTCACCTTTGCGATAACCAAGAACCATGAGTGTTGCAATTTCCCCTATTCTTTCTTCAATATTAATCAAAGTAATATTATAGAACACAAGGGCACACAAAACCATGACACTTGCCGCAATGAATGCAGAAATTGGACGAATAAAGGTCATAATTTCGGGGTTAGTATGTTCAAGAACGAATGAGAGACTGATTCCCAGAAAAACAAGAACGGTTGAAATTATCATTGTTATGACACTCATTGCAAATCGAATTTTGTAGCGAAAGTCATTTCTTAGAGTTGAACGATATTTTGTTCCTCATTTCTTAGAGTTGAACGATATTTTGTTCCTAAGGCACGCCAAAAGAAAGGGATATATTCAAGAAGTGTTTTTCTTCCTAATTTCGGAGATTTTGGACGCATTAAGTCCACAGGATTATGTCTTAATACTGCTGTCAAAATCAAAACAACAACAGTGAGCGCGAAAATAATATTGATTAGTGCTGCAATAATGCCAAAAATCGGGACAGGTGAATTCGTCTCTGGCAGGCGAATTTGCCCTTGAATAGCGCTAAACAGCAGTGGCTGAACAGCAAAATGTCCGATTAAAACTCCCTTAATGCCTCCAATAAATGTGGCAAACAAAACGAAAAGAAAATATTTACTCGACACCTCTATTTTTGAACACCCTAGTGAGCGAAGAGTTCCAATGTCACGACGCTCAACCGCAACAAGCCTTGTTAGTGACATGAAAACAACAAAAAGAGTAACAAGAATAAACATTATGGGAAAAATAAAACTGATTCTTTCAATGCCATCCGCAAGTCCATTTAGATGTGCAATGCCTTGAGGAGAATAATATCGATGGCCATATTCAAGCAACTCAATCGCGTCTCTCATTCGTGGAGCTAAAGACCCTATGCCGGTGACGATTGCAACGGTCAAGAAAACAAGCAAATGAATAACAACAAAGCGAATGCTGTTGCTTAAAAAAAAGCGGAGTATTAATTTTTTTTGAATGTTTTCCATTGTTTATTCAATGCATAATGATTGTTAATTTTTTATCTAAAATTTTGCAACAATACCATACTAACCCCACGCTTGTAAAGACAAAAATCTCAAAGAGACTACCATTCTATTTCGTCAATTGATTTTGGATTTTCATTGATTGTTATGCTCTCGACTTTTCCACATTTGACAACAATCACTTTGTCCGCCATGTCTTTTAAGGCGCTGTTGTGAGTGACCAAAATAATTGTTATTCTTCTTTCTTTGCAAATTTTGTGAAGAAGTGCTAGAATTTTTTTGCCCGTCACATAGTCTAGTGCCCCTGTCGGTTCATCACACAAAATTAGTTTTGAGCTCTTCGCAACGCTTCTTGCAATCGAAATTCGCTGTTGCTCTCCTCCACTCATTTGAGATGGAAAATGATGTCCTCTGTCAGTCAACCCAACACTTTCTAGTGCTTCCTCTGCTGATATGGGAGAACCCGGGGATAGTTTTTTTGCAAGTGCAATATTTTCAAGCCCTGTTAAATTTGGCATGAGATTATAAAACTGAAAGACAAATCCTATGTCAGCACGCCTAAATTCAGTCAATTGCTTGTGAGAATACTTTGAAATATTTTTTTCAGAAATTATGATATCCCCGCTTGTCGGATTGTCCATTCCACCAAGCAAGTTCAAAACAGTTGTTTTCCCCGCTCCAGAGGGGCCGACAACAACAACAAATTCTCCTTCATCAACATCAAAACTCATGTCATCCACTGCATGAACAACATGACTTGACAAAACAAATTCTTTTTTGACATTTTCAAATTTTATAAATGCTTTTTTATTAGATTCAACCATGAAACAATTATATCAAAATCAATTTCATCAGTCAAGTATCTTCAATACTTTTGTGAGAAATTTCTTTTACATGAAATTCCTCAATGGAGGAGTCGGAGACCCTAGTCAAGTGTTGTCACGCAAAACTCTCCTGTTATTTTGTCTTTCTTCGAGTAGTCAAAAAGTCGATTTTTGTTGTCGAAATCGAAATACTCAACACGATAATTTGCATTTTTTTCAAATTTTTCTCTGAGTTTTATTTCCAATTGCTTGTCTCTTTTTTGCTCAACTTCATCTGGCATTGGGGCTCTTGGGTCATGGGTTAAACAATCTAATTTTGTGAAATGCTTCGCCTTTTTTTCGTCTCCATGGGACTTCAAAAACTTCAAAAGTGAAGTATAGGCATTTTTGAGGGTTGCGTTTTTGTCTCCTCCTGCCCCACTAAAAGCCTTAAAAAAGGCATAAGGCGATGAAAAAAGAGAAAAACCATAGTTAATTGAATTTTTGAACATCCCAGAGTTGTGATATTTTTCAATTGTCTTTTCTATTTTTTTGAGCGTTGTTATGTCAAAATAGGACATTGAATTTGTTTGAATAACTTCATAGGGAGCAGTGTCAGAATAAATTGCACCAAAGTTGTTTTCACGAATAGTTGTCCCTTTTAACATTTTCAAAAAACCAAGTTGAAGCATGTTCGCATTTGTCTTTATGCATTCGTTTATGCCAATAGAAAATGACTCCATTGTTTCATGTGGCATTCCTGCAATAAGGTCAACATGAACATGACAATTTTTAAATGAGCATAGTTTTTTGATGTTTTTCAAGACCTTTTTTATGTCGGTCACTCGACTTATTTCCTTCAAGGTTTTCTCATTCAGTGACTGAATCCCAATTTCAAATTGAACCCTTTCAATC
This sequence comes from Bacillota bacterium, assembly GCA_009787685.1. Lineage (GTDB taxonomy): Bacteria > Bacillota > Clostridia > Christensenellales > Pumilibacteraceae > WRAY01. The sequence continues at coordinate 2,975 of WQSV01000016.1, read as the reverse complement.
GGCATTTTTTCAATAATTGAAAACAACTCGTCATCAAACAAGTCCGCTGCGACCTCAAAATGAAAAGTCGCGTCAGTGTCGAGAGAAAAGATAAACTCAAGAATTTTCGCCGCCCTTTTAGAATTGGCATTGAAAGTTCTGTCAACAAATTTGATTATTTTCGCTCCATGCTGAACGAGCAACTCAATATCAGATCTTACTCTTTCAATCGGCAAATACTCCACTCCATGCGTGACAGATGACATGCAATAAGAGCATGAAAATGGACAACCTCTTGAAGTTTCAACATAGATTAGTTGTTTTGAAATGTCGGAGATTTGATTTTTTTTGAATGACTCAAAATAGTCGCTTGTGAATGGAGATGGAAAACTTTTGAAAACGTTTTTGCATTGTGTTGAGCCAATAGCGTTCATGGCACTGGATGTGGAGTCTTCTGCATTTTTGCAAGCTTTATGCTTGCCTAAATATTTGCAAAACTCAATCTCCCCACCTCGGATAATTTCATCAGCGAAACAATAGTTTTTTTCGTCATCATATACAACTTCTGGCCCGCCCAAAACAATGCTAACATGCGACATTAGTTTTTTAACAAGCGGTGCTATTTTTTTGATTAGTTCGATGTTCCAGATGTAGCACGAAAATGCGATGATGTCCGCCCTCTCATTGAAAATCTTTTCAATAATATCATGCATATTCTCATTAATGCTTGCTTCCACAATTGAAACATTAAACCCTTGCTCATCAGCAAAGGCTTTTAGGCACCACGCACTCAACTGTTTGTGGACATTTTTTGCACTAATTGAAACAATCGTTGTCTTCATTTGATTTCAATACTAAATCCACTTCACCCTTAATCGGTCACAGGACAATTAACGGACAGTGTTGTTTTTCAATGTTTTTGAAATAGGAAAACAGCACCGTTTTTGAGCCCAATTGCTCCTTAATTCTTTTGTAAGTTCTTTTCTAATCCTTGCTAATCACACTTGGAGTCAAGAAAATATCGATTCCCTGCTTCCAAATATTGTTTCTTTCTGGCAAGCCAATAACACTCGTTCTTCCAAAAGTCAATCCAATTTCAAAATCAATACTCATTTTAATCTCCTCATCTCTGTCTCCCCAGTTTGCCATAATATCATTGATTTCCTCATTGTCTAAATCCAAAAATTGAAGAAGATCTCGAGCATTCGCCACAAAGTCAATTGTTAGGTTTATTGAAGAGACATTGTTTTGAGTGTGACCTAGTGTCAAATTCACTAACTCTGTTGTTCCCTGCACGTTTTCAAACACATCTCCAAACACTCCGCCCCCAACAGTCGTCAAAAGCAATTCAATGATGCTCACGGCACTATTATTAATGTTTTCAAGTGCTTCACTCGTTGCAACAAGAAAACTTCCCGTTTGAGTGAAGTTTTCAAGATTTCTTAGTTCGTTAGCAAATTCATCAAATAATTCTGTCGTGTCAACTTCCACTTCGTCTTGCATGAGTGCAATTGTTGCCCCCAATGGATGTCCAACATTTTGAGGAACAGCGATTGAATGTCCAAGAAACTGCCTTCTTGAAAGCCCCATTCCGAATAATTGCTCGTTTATTTCACTATCGTTTTCCATCCTTTCAATTGCAATCAAATAATCATTATAGACAACTGAAAAAGTGTTGTTGTTTATATCTCGTATTGTGTTGTTTATTCCATCAACCACTTCAGCAATTTGTGGAAAAATCAATTGAGCAAAGATCAAAGCTTGGCTATTCAGCATGTCATCGATTTGAGCATTCAGTTCAAATCCATTTCTCGTTGCATTCCCCCTCCCATAAATACTGTGTGTCCCAAGATTAAGTGCTGACACGTCAATTCCAAAGTCGGGAAGCATATTTATCACCGCTTCAATCATCTCTTCAAAGTCTCCACCATCCAACTCCAAAATAGAGTTCAAAACAAACGGCAACAACATATCCATATCATCCGAGCGAATCGTCTCTCTCATTGTGACCAAATAGTTGGTGTTGTTGTTTAAAATCTCAAACTCCGCAATAGTTTGATTCACTATTCTAGTCCATTCTGCTTGTGTCGCACTCGGCAAATCTTGATAGCCCCTGACCCATCTAAAAGGGTTTGAAAAATTACTTGCTCGGTGAGTGCTAGTTGCCCTTGCTTGAATTCTAACAACATTTTCTCCACCGACAAGATAATGCAAATAATCGTTCAACCTTAGTTGGTTGACCGAAACAACAATGCTATTGTCATTAAGAGAAACCAAGAATCCGTTCGTTGCGTTGTCGTTCCCGCTCCACCACAAAACGTCACTGACCAGCTCAACACTCTGAGGAGTCGCAAGTTGTGGAAGTGGAACCACCACTCCATTATCCTCATCATCTCTGCATGAAGAAAACGCAAACGCGCTCAAAACAAACGTGAAAGAAAATCCAATTATTAAAAGTTTTTTCAAATATTTTTTCATAACTCTTTAGTAGTATATGACAATATTGTAAAACAAATCTAGTAATTAGTCAAGGGTTTTCAACCCTCTTGTTGGAAACTACTTCTACTAGAACTTCTCCAACAGAAGGGTCGAGGACCCTTGTCAACAGTCTTAGACTGGTTTGTGGGTTCTGCTTGCACTCGCATTCAGCGTCAAGAGGGTCAAAGACCCTTGTCAACTGTTTTCAACAGTTTTGTTGGATTTTGCGTGTATTTGCACTTTCCGTCCAGAGGGTCGAAGACCCTCTTCAAGCATCTTCGATGCCTTTGTCGGAGAAGTTCAAGTAGAAGTAGTTTCCGACAAGAGGGCTGAAATACCCTGTCAACAGTCTTCGACTGGTTTATCGGGTTCTGCTTGCATTCGCACTCTTCGTCAAGAGGGTCGAAGACCCTTATTGAGTATCTTCGATGCCTTTGTCGGAGAATTTTTAGTAAAAACAATCTCTCACAAATGGGCTGAAAGCCCTTGTCAAGGATTTTCAATCCTTTTGTCGGAGA
>WQSV01000015.1 GCA_009787685.1 Bacillota bacterium | reverse complement strand
AGAGGTTGCGAAATTGAAGCGTGAGAAAAAGGATGCTCAAGGCTTGATTAGCGAAATGCAAGAGGTCAATGTCCGAATTAAAGCGTTTGATGAAGAACTCTCGCAGGTTGAAAAAGATCTTAAAGATGTCGTTTTGACTATTCCAAATTTGCCACATTCATCTGTTGTGGTTGGAAAGTCGGAAGAAGACAACAAAGTTGAAAGAGAGTATTTGAAGCCGACAAAATTCAAATTTTTGCCGAAGCCACATTGGGAAATCGGGGAAAAACTTGGCATTTTGGACATTGAAAGAGCGACAAAAGTTGCTGGTTCAAGATTTGTCATGACAAGAAAAATGGGTGCGACATTGGAGCGTGCTTTGATTAACTTTATGCTTGATACTCACTTGAAAAATGGCTATGAAGAAGTTTTTCCGCCATTTTTGATTAATCGCGAGAGCATGACGGGAACAGGACAATTGCCGAAGTTTGAGGATGACGCGTTTGCAGTGAAAGACACAAACTATTTTCTTGCTCCGACTGCTGAAGTTCCAGTGACGAACATGTTTCGAAACGAAACAATCGCTGAAGAGAGTTTGCCCGTTTGTTTGACAGCCTACACCGCGTGTTTCCGAGCAGAAGCAGGTGCGGCTGGACGTGACACAAGAGGACTAATTAGAGTTCACCAATTCAATAAAGTCGAACTTGTCAAGTTTGCTCATCCAGAAAAATCAATGGACGAATTGGAGAAATTGACGGTGGATGCTGAACGCATTTTGAAACTGTTGGAGTTGCCATATCGTGTTTCTCAACTTTGCACAGGCGATATTGGGTTTTCATCATGCAAGACCTATGACATTGAAGTTTGGATGCCGTCTTATGACAGGTATGTTGAAATTTCTTCATGCTCATGTTTTTCGGATTTCCAATCAAGAAGAATTAATGTTAAGTTCAAGTCAAAAGAAGGAAAGTCCGCGTTTGTTCACACCCTTAATGGTTCTGGAATTGCTGTTGGAAGAGCGCTCGCTGCAATAATCGAAAACTATCAAAATGAGGACGGAAGTGTGACTGTGCCAAAAGTTTTGGTTCCCTATGTTGGAGCGGAAATAATAAAGTAGAGAGTGTGGAATATGAAGAGTGGAGTTTGGAGTTAATGATAAAATCAATTTTACCTTAATTCCAAACTGCAAACTACACACTAAATAAACAAATGATAATTCTCTCGCTACTTGGAAAAATAGTCAAGATGTTTGTTCAACTTCTTGCCTTGGTGGTGCGGGTGACAGGTCTCGCCGCGTCCGCAATTTTTGCTATACTCTTTTTTCTAGCAGCGGTCATTTGGTGGGACATAACAGAAGATGCGTTTTTACTTATTTTGATTTTGGTGAGTGCATTTTTATTCATTGTCACATGGGGCATAAGACTTTTCAAAAAAGACAGGAGAGACAGAGCAAAAGAAAATTCAAAGGTGAAAAAGAGAGATGTGAAGCGCGTGGATGAAGATGAGGAGAGAAGTGAGGAAGAGGAAGACAGGGAGAGAAGACGAGTTCGAAGAATTAGAGAGGAAGACATTGAATACATTCCATCATATCGTGAAAGGGCGAGGTATTATGATGAAGACTATTCTGATCTTGACAGAAAATACAAGCTAGAAGGGAGTGCGAATCACCCGTCACTTGGAGGGGGAAGTGGAAAGTATTTGGGAAGTTTGAATGGACAAGTTGAAGAAGAAAAGCCATATCTTAATAGTGGTGGTGGGTTGATGCAACGAAGTGAGAGTGAAGAAGAGCCGATGATATTTCGAACAAGAATGGCAGAGGACATTTTGATTTTTGAATATTCTGATCGATTGGAACTCTATCGAGAGAATTCAGGAGGAAGCATGGAGTTGATTGAAATAAGACGGAAATAAATATGAGAGCGAGTAAAGAACATATTTTTTTATGTGACGTTATTCGCTCTTTTTTTGTGATTTTTTGAATATTTGTGTTATTTTCACAAAAACTTGCAACGACAAGTTGGTTTCGTGAACATGCTGTTCATGCTGATTAATACTACAAGATAGATTGATGGTGGGAAAAAAAGACAAATTAATATAGTTTTTTCCAAAAAAATATAGTCTTTAGCATGTTAACATGGAAGTCTATGGAAACGGTGAAACAAGGAAAAAGCCAATCAATAGTCAGAAATGTTGCAAAATTTGTTGCGATATTTCTTTTTTTGTTGTTTTGTGGTTTTGCGGAATTCTTTGGTGTTCGCGGTTTTTCGGTTGCTGCATTTGTTGCGTTAATGCTTTTAAAGCAAAAGCATTTTGTTCTCGCGCCAGTTTTTGTCGCGGCGAGTGTTCTCTCGTCGCCAACTCTTTTCACAGCGCTTGGGAGCGTTGCTGCGACTGCTGTGATGGTCACACATTTTTTTATCAACAAGAAACTAGAAGCTCGGGATGAAAATGACATCACGGAAGGAAAAATTACAAACAAACGAACAGTCATAATTTCTCTAAAGTGTATTTTTTCAGTCATAGCAGTTGCGGTCTATCTTGGGATTAGACTTTTTGACAACCTTAATTTGCCACCGCTTTTGATTCCTCTTTCTCTTTTTGTTTCAATAGTATTTTGTGTTTGTGTTCTCCACGCGTCATCAATAATACTCCGTGAAAAACTTCGCTTTCGACTCCTTCCAACTCAATTTTTTTGTCTTTGCACAATGCTAGTTGTTTTTGGGCTGGGTCTTGCAAGGCTAGAGGTTTTTTCGTTTCCACTATATTTAGCGCTTGCATTTGCTCTTGTTTTGTTCGTTTCTTATGTCATGGGACTTTCTCCGTCTCTAATAGTCGCGTTTTCACTAGGGCTTGGGAGAGGATTGATTCACTTTGAAGTCATGACTTTGAGTGTGCTTGTTTTGACTGCTTTCATTGCCTCAGTATTTTCAAACAACCACAAAATATTCTCAGCACTTGCGGGTGTCGTTTTGAGTATTTTGTTTTTGTTTTATTTCAACACGGCGCTTCCAGAATTCACAATGCAAGCAATCGCTATTGCATCGGGGGCAATTTTGTTTGTCATTTTGCCGTCAAAGGGACTCAAAAGCCTCAAGAACAATTTTTTTTCATCTCATGAGAAAGAAGGGGCAAGACATATGATAAACAAGTTTCGTTCCGATGCGGCGATTAATATTTTGAACTATGCAAACATCTTTTCTCACCTTGCCTATCTTTCAAACAATGAAGTATCTTCGATCGAGAAGAAACTTAAAGAGGTGAATTTTGTTAATATGTGTTGCGCCCATTGTGAGAGTTTTGAAAAGTGTTCATCAAACAAAAATTTTTTCACCGAACTTGACAGAATGCTAAAAAGCACTCACAAAAAAGACGGGCTTCAAATCAAGGACTTGGCAAGTCCAATAATTGACAATTGCACAAATCTTTCAAAAGTGGTTTCCGCTTCTCGCGACATAGCAAATATTGTTAAAGAAGTAAAACTCAAAAATGAAGCAACAGAAATGGCGAGAGTTCTCATGACAAAACAACTCAACGGCGTTGATGTTCTTTTGAAAAACCTTGCTCAAGACAATTTGAAGACGCAGTTTTTTGATGGTGACAGAGAAAAAATTCTCAAACAAGAATTGAATTTTAAGGGGGTTTATTGCACTTGCACGATTATTGCAAGCGACGCGGTCGTCTTGATAATCCGCAGGGACACTCTTGACGAAAAAGCAATTGAGAAATCGGTGAGCTTCGCACTAAAGTCTTATCACAAAATATTCGAAATATCAGACACAACCATTGCTCACTTTTGCGCAGTGACTTTGAAGCCTGCTCCACCATACGATGTTGTGTTTTCAACACTGAGTGTCCCAAAATTTAAGAGTGAAGAATTAAAAGTGAAGATTGAAGAAAAAGATAATTTGACATCAACTTCAACTTCAAACTCCACACTTCAAACTCCACATTTACATAATGGTGACACACATTCTTTTTTGAAACTTGACAATCATAGAATGTTGATTGCTCTTTGTGATGGCATGGGGTCTGGAAAAAAGGCGCAAGAAGTTTCAAGTTCTGTTTTAAATCTAGTTGAAAATTTCTATAAAGCAGGATTCTCTCATGAAATAGTTTTTTCAAGCGTTGGCAGAATGTTGAATTTGACAAGCGAAGAGGTTATTTGTTGTCTTGATATTTCAATTGTTGACTTGAAAGAAGCGACGATTGAAATAATCAAAATGGCATCTCCGCCGTCCTATATCAAAACAAAAGAGGGTATTAAAAAAATAACAGGATCCTCTCTTCCACTTGGAGTTAATCAGCTTGAGCCAGTTGTGACAAAAATACCGCTTGACATAGGTGACACTTTAGTGTTAACGAGCGATGGAATATCAGATGCATATGAAGGTGACGCACTCGCTGCGATGATTAATAACATTGAAAGCACGAATCCCAAATCAATTGCGGAAGCTGTTTTGATGGACGCAACAAAAAAAGGAATACGCGATGACAGCACCGTTGTTGTTGCGAGGTTTGTTTCCAAGTAGAGTTTTTTGTTGGCTTGGAGAGTTAAGAGTTAAGAGTTAAGAGTGAGGATAAGGATAGAATTAAGCGGGGACTATTGTTCATAACGCACACGCAAATAAAGTTAGCAGAAAGCAAATAATCAAGGAGTGTTTCTTGACGCAAAAAGGGGCTCGCGTTGCTTTCCACTACATTTTAACGAACCCACTAAATCTGAGACGGTGAGAAACACGAACTCGCCTAATTTAACATCTACACTCTTCACACTCCACACTCCACACTCATATATATAATATCATTATGGGAAAATATTTTGGAACTGATGGAATAAGAGGTGTTTTCGGCAAAAAGTTGACGGGGGAAATGTGTTATCGAGTTGGATTTGCTCTTTCAAAGTATTTCGGAGTGGGGCAAGTTTGCATTGGTAGGGACACTAGAATAAGTGGCGAAGAAATTGAAAGGGAGTTGACTCGTGGTCTAATTAATGGTGGAATGACAGCAGTGAGCCTTGGTGTTGTTCCGACGCCTGCGGTTTCTTTTTCAACCGCTAATTCCGACAGTGTTTGCGGAATAATGATAACCGCGTCCCACAATCCACCCGAACACAACGGCATAAAGTTTTTTGACGAAAATGGCTTGAAGCTGAACGAAGAGCAGGAAGGTTCAATTGAATATTATATTGACAATCAATTTGAGAGTGAAGAGCTAAGAGTGAAGAACGAGAATAGTAAAAAAGATTTTTTAACGACACCGCATCCTACGCTCCATTCTTCACCGTATATTGACCACATAGTTAAAATCGCAAACGTTGATTTGAGCGGATTTGAGGTGTTTCTTGATTGTGGCTATGGAGCGACTTCAACAATTGCAAAAGAGATATTTTTGAGATTGGGAGCGAAAGTAAACATTGAAAATTATTCGCTTCGAGGAGAAAAAATCAACGCAGGTTGCGGAGCTTTGTTTCCAGAATATGTTCAGAGAACGATTTCAATGCAGAATGCAGAATGCAGAATGCACAATGGTTGCGAGAGTGAAAGATTGATGCATTCTGAATTGAAACAAATCGGTTTTTCCTTTGACGGTGATGGCGACAGATTGAGCGTTGTTTATGGTGGGAAAATTATTGATGGGGACAGCGTTCTTTATAATTTGTCACGTGCGATTTTGCTTAATGATGGGGTTGTTGTTGGGACAGTTCTTGCCAACCTTTCGCTTGAAAAGAGACTTGAAAGTGAGGGAAAAAGGTTGATTAGAACTCCAGTCGGAGACAAATATATTTGTGACCTGCTTAACAAGAAAAACTATTCTCTTGGAGGAGAGCAGTCGGGACATTATATTTTTCATCCTCAAATGCCGTCGGGCGACGGAATACTCGCTGCGATAATGTTTGCGAAGGGCATCATTGAAAATGGTGAGCCAATTTTGTTGCAACTGCTCCCTCAAAAACAAATCAGCCTTGATGCCGACAGAGGCATAATGTTTGACAAAGATATGCTCGCATTAATTGAGAAGTGGGAAGAAAAGCTAAAGGGAAGCGGAAGACTTATTGTTCGAATGAGTGGAACGGAAGACAAAATTCGAATAATGGTTGAATGTGGCGATGGGGAAATTGTTGAAGAAGCATTGAAAGAGTTTGAGGAGTTTGTTGGGAAATAGGATTTGATAAAATTGTTTTTAATTTTTTCGGATTAATTCCTTAATTTTTTGATGTGTGGTCTTTGCCCCGACATCTCGCAGTCTTGTTGTGGGGAGGGCTTTATTTTTTTGTTTAATTGTGTGTGTGGGCATATTGTTCATAATGCGAGCCTAAATGAAAATAGAAGAAAGCAAATAATCTAGGGGTGCTTCCTGACACAAAAAAGGGAGGCATGTCCTCACAGTTTAATTATTGAGAAAGCAAACCCTAAAATTCGACAATACTTTTCACTTTTCACTTTTCATATTTCACTTTCAATTTAGTTGCAAAAGAGAAAACAATATGATATAATTATTTCCAGTAAATTAGAAGAGTTACTAGGAGATACTAATATATGGGCTTAATATCATTTGTTATGGGGTCGGACAATCGCCGACAAATCAAGAAGTTGACGGCAATGGCGGAGAAAATTACTTCCCTTGAGCCAAATTATAAAAAAATGTCAGATGAGGAATTGAAATCTCAGACTGATAAGTTTCGCCAAAGGTTGCAATCGGGACTCGAGCGTCTTGATGACATTTTGCCAGAAGCTTTCGCTACTGTGAGAGAAGCATCAATCCGTGTTCTTGGAATGCGACACTTTGATGTGCAATTGATGGGTGGAATTGCATTGCATCAAGGACGAATTTCGGAGATGAGAACGGGTGAAGGGAAAACTCTTGTTTCGACTCTTCCAGCTTATTTGAATGCACTCGAAGGAAAAGGCGTTCACATCGTCACGGTCAATGACTATCTTGCGAAACGTGACGCGGAGTGGATGGGAAAAATTCATCGCTTTTTGGGACTCACTGTTGGTGTGGCTATTTCTGGCATGGAGCCAAAGGCAAAAAGAGAAGCCTACAAATGCGACATAACCTATGCAACGAACAATGAGCTAGGATTCGACTATCTTCGTGATAACATGGTTATCTATAAAGAGGACAAAGTCCAACGTGAATTGAACTATTCAATTGTGGACGAGGTCGATAGTATTTTGATTGACGAGGCGAGAACACCGCTTATTATTTCGGGAAAAGGAAATAAGTCAAGTGAAATGTATATGACTGCTCAACGCTTTGCAAAGAGTTTGTCAAAAGCGGACTATGACCATGACGAGAAGAAAAAAGCAATCAACCTCACTGACGAGGGAATAACGAAAGCGGAAACATATTTCAACATCGATGAGCTTGCGTCGACTGAACACACTGAACTGAATCACCACATCAACAACGCAATCCGAGCGAACTTCATCATGAAGCGCGACAAGGACTACATCGTGGACAAAGGCGAAATCATCATCGTTGACGAAAACACAGGACGATTGATGATTGGAAGACGTTATTCTGAAGGTCTTCACCAAGCGATTGAGGCGAAAGAAAATGTCAAAGTTCAAAGTGAAAACAAGACTCTTGCGACGATCACTTTCCAAAATTATTTTAGGCTCTATCCGAAACTATCTGGAATGACAGGAACGGCAAAAACAGAAGAAACTGAGTTTAAAGAAATTTATAGCATGGATGTTGTCACTATTCCAACGAACAAGGATGCTCAAAGAGTTGATGAGAATGACCAAATCTATGCAACAATCGAGGGGAAAACTAATGCGATTTTGGAGGATATTATTGAATGTTCTGAACGAGGACAACCTGTTCTCGTTGGAACGACTGATGTTGAAAAGTCGGAAGAACTTTCAAAACTTCTTCACAAAAGAAAAATTCGTCACAATCTTTTGAATGCGAAGAACCATGAGAAAGAGGCGGAAATTGTTGCGCAAGCAGGAAAACTGGGTGCTGTCACGATTTCAACAAACATGGCAGGTCGTGGAACGGATATTATTCTCGGCGGAAACTCGGAGTTCTTGGCGCTTGAAAAAATGCGTCAAGAAGGTTTTGATGAAAACGCGATCTACAACGCGACTGCGTTTTTCAACACGGACGACAAAGTCATTTTGGAAGCAAGAGCGAAATTCAAAGAGTATCATGACAAGTTTAAAGCGGATTTGTCGGAAGAGAGAGAGCAAGTCATTAAAGTCGGCGGACTAAGAATAATCGGCACGGAAAGACATGAGTCGAGACGTATTGACAACCAGCTTCGAGGTCGTGCGGGACGACAAGGAGACATGGGTTCTTCGGTTTTCTATATTTCAATGGAAGACGATTTGGCGAGGTTGTTTGCATCCGACAGAATGAAAAAAATGGTCGGATTCATCACTGGTGAGGAGGACGACCAAGCGTTGTCTCTCAAAATGTTAACGAAAGGAATTGAAAACGCACAAAGAAGTATTGAAGGAAAGAACTATTCGATTCGTCGTCAAGTTCTTGAATACGACAATGTCATGAACACCATGAGAACGATTATTTATGGTGAACGTGGAAAAGTTCTTGAGGGAAAAAGTGTCCATGAAGAAGTCGGGCACATGATGAGAGAAGAAGTTGAAAAGTTTGTCAATCTCCACATTGACCCAAAACTTGATTGGAGCGAGTGGGATATTGAAGACCTCAACAAAGATGTGGAATTAAAAATTTTGGCAGGAAGAAAAGACTTCGTGACAAAAGAATTTGCTTCAAAGCACGCACCAGAAGAAATCATTGACCATATTCATGACGAGATGAAAAAGACTTATGTCGAAAAAGTTGACGAGGCGGAAAAAATGGGTGTTGACTTTGAAGAGATTGAAAGAGTCATTCTTCTAAGAGTTGTTGACAACGAGTGGATGGACCACATCGACATCATGGACAGCTTGCGCCGTGGTGTTGGACTAAAAGCCTATGGTCAACAAAATCCAATCACAGCCTATAAGCAAGAAGGTTTTCAAATGTTTGACGACATGACGGAAAGAATCAAAGAAAAAACTGTCAACATGTTAATGCGTGTCAATGTTGAATCTGGGCCAATTCGCCGTGAACAACAAATGGTCGAAACTGGAGCAAAAATGGGTGGTGGCATGCCGGGACAAGAAAAACAAGTCGTTCAAAAAACAGTCGTCAACTCAAAGAAAAACATTTCTCGAAATGACCCATGCCCATGTGGAGCAACCTATCCTGACGGCAATGCAAAAAAATATAAAAACTGTTGCGAAGCGAGTGAGTAAGAAACAGTCTTTGACTGGTTTTTTCTGAGAGATTGACTGTCGCGGCTAATTAGTCAACATAGATTTTTTATGGGGTTCTTTTCAAGTTAATGACATTGTTAATATAAATGTTGACTTGTTGGAGATTAGTCAAATTAGAAAAGAGTCGAAAATTAAGAATTCAATTTCAAGCGAAGAAGTCATGATTTATGAAGAATTACTTTAAAAAAATCATATATTTCACAATGACTCTTTTTATGTTTTTTGCTCTGATTGCGTGTCATAGTGGAAATTTTGGAAGGGGTGCGGGTGACATCTATTTTGATGGTGTCGTTCAGTTTCCATGGTTGCTTTTGGAGGAGAGAGATATTAATTCGAGCCACATTTCGGCTGTGAGGTTTAGACAAATAGATTCAAGGTCTTCACCTTTTTACTCAATGGGCAACTATTTTTTGAAAATTTCGAGCCAAGAGGGGTTGGTGGAACTTCGGCAAGCCATGATTGCAAGAATTGAAGAATACGATTCTTTCAATCACTTTTTTTCGCAAATAGAAAGAATGACAGAATTGATTCAAAAATATGACAACACTTTTTTTGAACTTCACTATCTTTTCATTTTATTTTTTAGAGCAGGAAATTCAACAATTAGTATTCGTTTGAACGATGTCAGGAGTGATGGATTAATTGATTTCACTGAATTTCACAGGGGAAGAAGTTGGCACAACATAACAATGGAAGCATATGATTTAATTTTTGCAATCGAAATTCAAAGGGAGAGGGTGAATGATTCAACCAATATTAGCATTCGTCACAGGGAAACATGGACGGGTCGAAGATAAATTTTGTTGCATCAGACATGATTTTGTTTTGAATTATCGACCATAAAAGAATGCTTGGATCTAATCTCTTCAGATAAATACTTCTTGATTTTTGTTGCTTAGTAATTCGCTTTTAGAACAGTAAAGTTTTTTGAATTAAAGAGTGTCTGTTGTTGCAAACTATTTGAAGAGAAAGTCCAAATTTGACTCAAAAACAGTTGACAAGTCAAAATTTAAATGCTAAAATAACAAAGCAAAATGCGAAAAGCAATTTGCAACATCTGGAGGAATAGCGAAGTGGTCATAACGCGGCGGTCTTGAAAACCGTTTGACTGAAAGGTCGCGGGGGTTCGAATCCCTCTTCCTCCGCCACAATTTGGCACATCACAAGATGTGCCTTTTTTGTTGCACTTCACCTGTCCTCTTGGGTAGTTCGGACTTTGCTTGGCGGAGGGGTTATATTTTCAAATAGGTCATTTTTGACAATATTAGGAGGAAAATACCCCTAAAACGCAGAAAAATTTTTCAAAAGAGAATAAAGGAAGTTGTTTTTTCCAAAAGCGTGTTTTATGATTGTTTCTTTGTGTATTTGACCTCTTTAGACGGAGTTCGAATCCCTTTTTCTCTAGCCAAGAGGGATTCGAACTCCCATCTATATTACAGAAAACAATTAAAAAAGGACACCTTTTTGCTTGTTTTCACGAAATAATGTCATCCTATCCAACTAATGTCAAAAAACACGAAAAAACTGTTCCCTATTTTCATGCACCATTTTCGCCAAAACCTATTGACAAATGAAAAATCTGTGGTATAATATAAATATAAGGCTTCCTCACTCGGTCATAAGCAAATAAATTTGCTTGCGACTCTCGTTCGTTGCCTTATAGAATTAGGAGAAAGTTTTTAATAAGTAATAATAATAATTTTTAAGGTGAAGTGCGTAAGTCCATCAACAATGGCAGCCTTCACCTTTTCTATTGAAAAAACAGGAGGAAAAGAAAAATGAAACACACGCAAAAAATTGACAAGCCTCATGAGGAGGTGATATAATGGGAATGTGCAAGGTAAGCGGCGGTATAAATAAGTTTGTCGGGAGCAGGTTGAATGATGAAGGGGCACCAAATTCAAAGTCGGAATTATACGATAAATTTGGCGACCTTAAGCAAGAAAGATGGTATGATTCAAATGGCGATGCAATTTGGGATAGAGACTGGAAACACAAATGGGATCCTAAACATGGAGAGCCGAAATTTCCCCACGACCATGATTGGGATTCTTCACGCGATCCCGTCAGAACAAACGAGCATTTGGAAGTAAATTCAATGTTCTGCTAAAAAGGAGATAATTATGATTAAAAATAATAACGATATGGAAAAAAACATACAAAAAAAATGCCATGTTTGTGGTCAATCGGTTTTAAGTAATAAGTATGGTCACACCGACCCTTGTATAAGTTGCGGCTGGGAAAATAGCAACAGAAGCTGGGATTTTCCCGACAGAGTAATAAATCATGCTGTAGTTTCGCTCAATAAGGCCAAGCGACTATATAGCGAAGGCAAGCCAATAAAACCGAACTTTGATGATTTTATAGATGGCTTATTCTTTTATTCAGAAATGAAATTCACTTATAATAATATTGAGTATGGTGTTTATTTTGTAGATAACCAGATTTCATTATTTAGCGAAGAACCAGTATATTCTTCTCGGTATAAGGATAGAAATGATTTTTCTGCCAACGCAAATATCAACGGAATAAAACTAAGAGATATTTGGCATGAAGTAGAAGATGCAAGTTTTATGCTGTAATAATAAAAGGAGATTAATCGTGGAATATAAATACACCAAAGAACAACTTGAAGCAGTTGAGAAACTAAAAAAAGCTGATGGTTGTAAGTGCAATCATTGGTATGAAATTAAGACTCAAGAAGATATTGATTTTTTGTTAGAAAAATACGGTAGCTTTCATGATGCTTACATTAAAAATATTCAATATAATGGCGCTATTTATTGGCATCGTCGAAGTAATGATAAGAGCACCATTTCGTTGTTTTTTGAGAGTTGTTGGGTAGAGCCAAAAATTGAAATGCAATTTTCTAAACTTGAAAGATTGAATCTTGTCGGAGAAAAGGTTGAGCCATTTTATGATTGCTTTTTGTCTATTGAGGGTGAAAAAATATTCTTTGGAGACAGTCTCTTTGATAGTGAAAAGATTAATGAATCCGCTAACGCATCAATTTTTGCAATTGCAAGAGAGTTGCGTTGGAGATTCATAAAGTAGAAAATTAAAAACAAGGAGAATAAAAAATGACGAATAGCAACACAATGGGATTGCTAGATTTTCCCGTTCAAGAAAACAATCAAGACGAGAAAACGCATAAAAAACAAAAGATAATACGCAATGAATTTCTGAGGACATCTAGAAGTAAGCTGGGCATTCCGCTGGTGAAGCGGCAAAATATAGACCTAAAAAATCTTGAGCCTTGGGGATATTCCAAGACTAAAGCGGATGACGCGGAAAATGCTGACAAGATAATCCACTTTTTCACATATGATTGGAATTTTGAGACCGTCTACAATAAGCCCGAAGCGGCTCTTGAAAAACTGTCTCAATACTATGCCGTGATGACTCCCGAATTTAGCACCTACAAGGATATGCCGTTGGTGCTGCAAATGAACAGCGTTTTCAAAAATCGCTGGTGCGGAGCATTTTGGCAAAAACAAGGGCTAAGAGTTATTCCCACAATTACATGGGGAACTCCTGACAGTTATGCTTTTTGTTTTGAGGGTGTAGAGCAAGGCAGCATCGTTGCCGTCTCAACTTATGCAAGAGAAGATAACGAAAGAGGATTTATGGACGGCTACAATCGAATGCTTGAGGCGATTAGACCATCGGCAATTATTTGCTATGGCGAGCCACTCCAAGCAATGCGTGGTAATATCAAAGTGCTAAGTCCATATAATCATGAAGAGTTGATTGCAAAGATGGGATTGCGGCAATATATGGACAAGTATTTTGCGGGCGACCTTTATCCGTCAAACTAGGGAGGAGAGAGATGAATAATTTAAGACTAACAATAGACCTTCTGCCCAAAGGTGCATGGGGCAATAATTTTTCAAAGTCGCTTCCAAAAAAAGACTGGGACACATTAAGACAAAAATGCTATGAGCGATATAATCATCGTTGCGGCATTTGCGGGAAAGAAGACTCAAAACTAGATGCTCATGAGGAATGGGAATTTGACACTAAGGCAAGAACGCAAACACTAAAAAATATTATAGCGCTTTGTTCGGCTTGCCACGGCGTGAAACACTTTAGGAATTCAGAGAGAATAGGCTATGGCGAAAATGCAAAAAGGCACTTCATGAGAATCAATAAGTGTGATCCAATGGCTTTTGCTAAGCACTACACAAATGCTCAATTCTTATTTGATGAGTTGAATGAGGTTCTAAGATGGAAGCTGTCGGCGAACCTTGACAGGTTCGGTGGAAAAGGCATTGAGATAAAACAGCGCAATATCCCGCTAGTGTACGATCCATACCAATGTTCTGATTGGGATTCAACTGAAATAAAAAGAGTGCCTACAAAAAACTTGTTGAAGAACGAACTAGGAGAGCATTCTTACACATATATTCTTGATGAAAATAGCGCGAGTAAAAGTGCAATGTATTATTCGTCACAACCAAAAAAACTGATCAGAGTTCCCAAAATATACTCGATAGTGACAGACAACTACCAAGGCACAATAACTGTCGTGAGTAGTTATGCGAATAGAATTGAATGGATAGCTGATGGAAAAATAATAAAAACGAAATATAATTACACAGGCAAATTCACCACTAAATTTAGCGTTGAAGGACTAGATGCAAAATATATCCGCTTTAGGCTTATAGGTGAAGGCGGAGTAACATCTTCAAGTATTTTCGGTCTGCAAAAAGCAAGTTAAGCCTACACAGTGGAAAGTAATGATTAAACGCGCTGAGAATCTTTTCAGGACAAATAATGAGTAAATAAAAAAATGACGGAAAAGACGGCAACGGACCTCTTTCGCCAAAGAATCTTTCGATGATGGCTCAAATTACAAAATATTTCATAAAATATGAAAACCATATTAGTCCAAAGACTTGTTTGGAACTGGTGTGGGTTCAGCAAAAGCTTCCTCCGCCACAATTTGGCACATCACAAGATGTGCCTTTTTTGTTGCACTTCGCCTGTCCTCTTGGATAATTGACACTTCACTTGGCGGAGGGGTCATTCGCAAAAAAGAAAGAAAAATGCCCCAATTCCCCAGTTTTCGAGTGAAAAAGACACAAAAAAACTTCCCAAGAGGACAAGGGAAGTTTTTTGTTTGCTATGACGAGATAGGAAATAGATTTCAAATCCCCTTGTCCTCTTTGGAATAGGAAAATACTCTTCCTATTCCATTTCAAGAAGCGGGAATTCGGGGATCTTTGTTATAAGTTTTAGTGAATTATAGAATAGCGGATTTCGCCTTAACTTACTTTTGATTTGCTTGTTTTTCAATAACTCAGCAAAGCAGAAAAGGTCATAGTTTTCCATTATATCCTTTATTTTTAAGTTGCCATACCTTGAAACAAATTCATTAAGATAACAGCTTATTTTTCTTATTTCCCAAAAATCATCGTTGGTATCTTTTGGGAAAAGATATAGTATCATGTAAAAATCTTTCGGAATGCTTGTAGTTGATATTCCAATTTTTCAAGAAAGGAAACTAACTTTTCTATTTCCTTTTCGTCCTTTTTGAGATAAATTGTCAAATATTCTTCGTGTATGCTAGATATACCTGTAAAATTTGATAGAGCATATTCGGCTGTTAAAAAAGCCTCTCTAAATGTTTCTTTTTTGTTTGTCATAATTTTTAATTTCCTTTTTTCCGTCCGCTATCTACGGCTCGGTTTGTTTTTGTTATTTGTGCATTTTGCACTTTTTATTATGTATTTGTGTGTTCCAATTTAGGGAAACCTTCCCCATTACCATCGGCATTTCAACCCCAGTGAACTCCAATCTCGCTACCAGTTCGTGGTGTTCCTTGAACATTTGCTTGAGTTCCTTCAAGTCAATACTTCCAAAGAATGGCGGCTGATGGATTCGGATTCCGTCGCGCAGACATTCCTCAACGAAGCTACTCTTGTCAGTATCCGTAGTATTTTCCTTGATGAACTTCGCTTGTTTAGGATTCAACTTCTCGATGTAGTCCACGATTGCCTTGAATTGCTTCGCAACACCGTTCATTTGACGAACCTGATTCAACAGATTAGCACTCATGAAATTGATATGTTGCTCGTGAAGCTGCGTGATTGAAAGAGAACTGTTCTCGGTAGTCCAAGAAAGGCTCAAGGAAAACCAATATTTTTTGGGCAAGAACTCGGCAAAGGAAATCTATTTGCTGACGGGCAAAGCGTTTTGCGGTCATTGTGGAACGCCGATGGTTTCCGATGGTGGAAATGGAAGGCTCGGAACAACATATCATTACTACGCTTGCAAGAAAATGAAAAAGCGTTGTTGCGACAAAAAACGAGAGGACAAGGAAAGGCTAGAGCGAAATGTTATAGAGTTTTTGAGAGATTTTTTGAGTGAATCAAACAATGTCGAAAAGGCGGCTAGTGATGTTTTGGCATACTACGAAAAAAGAACTTCGGACGATGGCTTGCGTAGTTTGGAAGTGAGAATAACAAAAGCAAGACAAGATGTCGAAAACTGGGCAGAGGCTTTCGTCAACGCAAAAAGTCAACTCTTGCGAGATAGCATAGAAACCAAAATGCAAGATTTAGAGATGTTGCTAAGCGACCTACTAACCCAAAAATCAAAACTAGAACTAGAACGAGGCTACAAACTAACCAAAGCCGACATCATGGACTTTGTTGCTGAACTCCTAAAAGGCAACCCAGCCGACAAGGAATATCAACGCAAATTGATTAACAACTTGCTTTCAACAGTCTATGTCTATGACGATTGTATCATTGGCTATTTTAATATAAAGCCAACCGACGGAACAAAACTACAAACTGCCGACCTAACCGAAACAAACGAGGCAGTGGAAGAAGTAATGTGTTCAAACTTCATCCCCACCCCCTCCGCCAATAGCGAAAAATCCGAACTCTAATCTGAGTTCGGATTTTTTTTGCTTCTGTGGTGTCGTTGGATGCGTTGTAATAGATAGTTTAGACGAAATACGAAAACGCATTCCCAAAGCAATTTGTTCGCTATGGCAACGGAATTGAACGCTTTAAAAACTCACTCATTGAGCAAGAGCAACGCTCATTTT
>WQSV01000014.1 GCA_009787685.1 Bacillota bacterium | reverse complement strand
GCAAGATGTGCATCAATTCTAGGAAAATCAAAAAACGCAAAACAAGCGGATGTCAAGAAAAACTTGCTCGACACGCTTGTTAACGATGAAGCGTTTGCTGTTTGCAAAATCCTTGTTGACTACGATGAAACAATAAAAAAAGCAGCACTAAAAAACGAGCCAAGTTTCATCGCGCGCTATCTCATCGACCTAGCATCTGCATTCAATCAATTCTATGTCAACCACAAAGTTGCGTCAGACTCCGCAAGATTGAGTCTGACAGAGTGTGTCAAGAACACTTTAAAAAACGGAATGGAACTATTGCTCATGAAAGCGCCGGAGAAAATGTAGTCTAGTTAATAGTGTAGATGAAAATTAATTTTTAATAATTTATTAACAACTATCCACTACAAATAACTAACCGCCGTTCCCATAACATCCAGAATACTCTTGTCTTTTAGCGAATAGAAAATAACCTTGCCTTGGCGTTTGTTTTTGACAACGCCAATGTTTTTTAATTTCGCTAGTTGGTGAGAAACAGTCGTTTGATTAAGGCCGAGTATGTAGGAAATATCATTAACGCACATTGATGAAATTGACAGAGCAGAAATAATTTTAATGCGTGTGTTGTCAGACAAGCACGAAAAAAATTTCGTGATCCCATCAAGTCTGTCTTCTCCGGGGACAAAATCTCTAACCAACTTTCTGGTTGGAACATCAAGAAGAATTCTCTCTTCGTTTATTGGGTTAATATTCATTTTGAAAAACCTCTCTTTTTTTAACGCATGTTGAATAACGAATGTCAAATTAATTCTTAAATCGTTAAGTATTATGCGCTGAAATTTAGTATCATTTATCCAATTATAGCATATATATTATAATCTGTTCATAGCAACATTTGTCGAAATGACACTTTTTTTGACGAGGAGGAATTATGCTTTTATCGGATGATATTTTTCAATTGCTTTTAATAATACTTCTAACTTCAAACAACAACTCAAGGACAAATCATCGTCGCCATCACAGCAACGACAGGTGTGGGGAAAGAGAGGTTGAAAGAAGAGAAGAAAGGCGAGAGGAAAGAAGAGACGAGGTCTCTGGCTTCAATGATCTAATTTTGATTGCACTTTTGTTGTCCTCTTTTAATCAAAACAGAGAACCCGAAAGAGATTTCAACGACTTTCGTCCAACAACTTTTTAAATAAATTAGAGTTGTTAATCTCATAGTTTGCGTATCAAGTAGCGGAGTCAAAAAACAAAGAAAAGCATCTGCACTTACTTTCTTCTACCTAAATTGAAATTTTAGCAGCAACTGGGCTCGGGGACGATGTTTGTTGCTCAAAAATACTAAGTTTGTTTTTCTCTTCCACTTTATGTGTATTTTTAACTGCAAACACCATCCTCGTGACAAGTTGCAGGTCATTGCATCTACAATGCAAAACAAAAATTAAAAAATTAAAATAAAAACAAAAAAATCCAAAAGTGCCCGCAATTTCTGCGGGCACTTTTTCTTTCGTTCTTCTTTCGTTTTTCTTTTGTTTGGTTAGTATGAGTGAAATCAAACCCAATTATTCAAGAAAAATTAAAAAAACAAGATGCCGAGCAGATTGTCACTTGCGCCTTAAAAACATACCAATAACTATGTCGAAGGCACTCGAAAAAGTCGAATACTATGCATATTTTGACAGCAATCATTGTCGAAACAAGCATAATACTTCGTCTCTTTTGACAACAAAAAACAAACAATTGAATGAATACTCCAAAATTAATTTTCGAGAAATTGTTTACAAACTGTTTACAAGTTTATTTTTCTGTGGTATAATATTTTTGTGTTAATTGTTCGCCGTTTAAAAACAGGGATAGTGATTGTTCTCATCTGCATCCTCTCATTAATGTTTTTTGTGGCATGCAACGATTTTGTGTCAGAAAACAATAAGAGAACTATTGAAGAATGGTTTCCTATTTTGTCGCCGAGCATTGCAACAGTCGAAACGTCTTTTCTTTCCAATGACAGATCTGGAACAGCATTTGTTTTTAAGTCAACGGAATCAGCAAGTTATCTTGTCACAACATTCCACACCTTTTCTCAAGCACCATCTTTTCATGTTAATATTGTCCTAGGCGGAAGAGGAGAAACGGGTCATGTTATTGGGTATTGTGCCTATCATGACATAGCGGTCATAAAAACAGGAGAAAGGGTGAGCGCGAAGGCATTAACCGTTTCTCAAAGTTCTCTGGATTTTGGAAGAGAGTTGTTTTCAATAGGGAACGCTCTCGGAAATGGAATTTCGGTTCACAGCGGAATTGCTTCAAATCCAACTCAAATAATCAACCCTCAAGGCGGAGACAATCTCGAGTCGCGTTACGTTCCTGTTTCTCAAATTTCAGTTCCAATCAATCATGGGATGTCAGGAGCGCCAGTTTTTGACTTTTATGGAAATGTCAAAGGGATGGCGGTTGCAACTAGAGTTCATGATGGGACAGAGCAGCAAAATCCAGTTCAAGGAATTTCTTACATGATTCCGATTGAAATAGTTCAATCAATAGCAAATCAAATTATTTTGGAAAATCCAACTGGAGAAAATTCGCCCAAACAAGTTTTGGCATTGCAGGCGAGAGTAGTAAGAGCGTTGAATATTGAAACAGTTCGAACGGGTCAAAGATTTGTTCTTGACCTAGGCGGTATGAGAGTAGCTAATTCAAACGGACAGTTTATTGTCACAGACATAACTGACGCAAAAAGAAATCAATTTGCTTCGCCAACTGATGCCCCAAACACAGGCGATGAAATCATTGCCTTAGGGGAGACAAATATTAGAGGGATGAACATTCAAGAGTTTTTGGGAGTTTGGCATCAGTATGTTGACACAAGAACTTCGCCAATAATCAAAGCAAGACAAAACATAAATCTTGTTATTCACTTTGAAACAGATTCATCAACAAAAAGAGGAGCAGGGCTAACAAACATAAGGAGAGTAAAGCAATGAAAAAGGCAGAGTGATGAATGCAGAATCTCGGTCAAATAATTTTGACAAGGGTCTTCGACCATTCTGTGAGAGATTGCTATTAAGAGAAATTCTCCGACAAAAGTATTAAAGATGCTTGACAGGGGTCTTCGACCCTTTTGACGGAGAGTGCAAATATACGCAGAACACGACAAACCAGTCGAAGACTGTTGACAACTATTCTACATTCATAATTCTGAATTCTGCATTAAAAAAACTATGAGCGATTTTAACAAAGATTTAAACAAGACTTTGAGCCTTATTAAAAAGGCGCAACAAAAGCAGAGTGCCAAAGATGGGCAGTCAGCAAATTCTAGCAACACTCAAACAACAAACGAGCAAAAATCAAAGCAAACTGTCAACAAAGCATCTCCGCCGCAAAACCAATATGCGAACCTCTCGTCTCGTCCGCATCAAAATGATGCTCCAGACAACTATGTTTTCACGCCCTATGGCAAAACAGTGACTCCACCACTACATAAAAATCAGCAGCCGAAAAAACAAAAAGTCGTGACAATCAAAACACCTCCGCCACCAAAGCAACAAGGGACTCAAAAATCTCAAAACAAAACGGTTGTGAAAGTCAAAACAATGGCAAAAAAAAGAAGCTGTTGGGGCATGCTATTAACAATATTCCTCAGTTTCATTGCGGGTTTTTCATTAGTGTTTTTTGCATTTCCTTTGTTCATGGACGTTGAAGACGGTTGCTTTGTTCGACGTGAACAACTAACTATTGCGCGCAATCTTTTTGCTTATCGCGAAGCAAATCCAATTAGACCAATTGACTCAAGACAACCAGTCCCGTTTATTGTTGAATATGGGAACAGAAACTTTCTTGATGTTCAAATCAGAGAATTGTGGGAACTTCTTGAGTGTGGAAATTATCGTCCAGATTTCAACAGCGAATTGACTGAAAATGTTTCAGAAGAACTAGTCAGAGCATATAACAACGCAAAAAGAATTCTCGACCGCTATATTTTGAATTCCTACACCCCGTTTCAACGAGCAAGAGTAATCAATGAGTATTTGACTCATCGCGTTGTCTATGATCAAGATTTGTTCCTCTCTCAATTTGATCCAAATCACCCATACTTTGGGCAAGACATCAGCTTTCACGCTTCGTTTAATTTGACAGGGGCACTTAACGATGGAGTTGCCGTTTGTTATGGTTTTTCAGAAAGTTTCAAGCTAATGGCAATAATCGAGGGGATGAATGCAGAAATCGTGTTTGGTGATATGATTGACAGAAACACAGGCATGGCAATCCCGCATGCTTGGAACAAAATAGAACTGAGTGAGACAAGGTGGTATAATGTTGATGTCACCTCAAACATTCTTCACATTGATATTGGCGGTATCGGCGGGATTTTGGGTCAACAAGTTTCACGAATTTTCCATCAAGGATTTTTTCTGGTCAGCGACACATCTATCATGGATGCAGGGCACGCATTTTTGCCAGATGGACGTGGACACATCGCAAGATACGATTTCGATTTTTACTCTCAACAACGCCTTTTCGAAGATCAAGATTTCTCAATGCTTGTGACAAGTGTCAGCGAATTCAATGAAATTTTCGATCACATCAGAAGAAACAGGCGGGGAGAAAAGGGCATTCACAACATCGAGTTGCAACTCGACATATTTGGAGGGTTCGATAGAAATCCAGAGCCGTATTTTGAGATGTTCAGAGAAACATTTAGACGTGTTAGAGCCAACTTCGACATATCTTTGGCAAATCCAATAGCACTTCCAAGAAACGCTTTCATATTCTTAATATACAACCCAATCTTTTAGAGTTAACGCAAAATAGTGGTTGGAACTAGTTAAAAACAATTCGATATCTATTCTGTATTCATAACTCTTAATTCTGCATTCAAAAAAATGATTCTAGTTGAACTTTTTGAAAACATGAGTATTATTACAATTTTTGCAATTCTTGCAGGCTTAATACTCATCATCATTCATATGCAATCAGTTTCGTCGAGGAGGAAGGAACTAGTGATTGTTGGCGCGATCTTGATTGTTGGAGGCATCGCTCTAAGGCTCGTCATGGACTTTTCAATTTCCGCATTCTTTTCAATGACATTTTATGTTGTCGTTGTTCTTCTCACTGCAGATATCATCATCTTGTTTATTCAAAAAAGGGCATGGTTGACGGTTTCATTGTCACATGCCATTATGCAAAGAGAAAAAGAAGTTTCGGAATATGACTTTTTGAAAGACTTAACAGCTCTTGCAATAACTGACATTGAAAACGATGGACAAATAAACCTCAACGACACGGTCTATGAAGTCTATTCAGAAAACTTCATCGAAAACGGAAGTTTTGTTAAAATAGTCCACTGCGAAAAAAACAGAATACGCGTCAAAAAAATCGAAGAAGATTTTTTTAGAACAGAAGAATAACAAACATTTTATCAGACCTTTCAGCATATATATTGTGTTGAGAGGTTTTTTTAAATAATTTAAAATGTCATTTTTTGTTGAAGTTGCAAATGCGATGGGTCTTGACAGCATAAAAATTGCATCGGGCTATCAAATAATTAACTACAATGGTGATGCGGTCTATGTTGAAGGCTTCTCACAAGTTTTGTCAATTGGCGAAAGTGAAATAGTTTTGAAGCTCAAAAAAAGAGGCAAAATTGTTATCTCGGGAGAAAATCTCTCGGTTGCAAGTCTTGAAACAGGTTCAGTCATCGTGAAGGGAAAAATTAAATTAGTGAATAACGAATAGCAAATAGTTGTTGTTAAGTATCTTTAATATTTTTGTGAGAAATTACTTTAACTAGAAATTCTCCAACAGAGGAGTTGAAGACCCTTATGGATTTTTTTTGATAATAATTTCGGACGACACTATTCACTATTCACTTGAAAAAATGAAATTCAACACAATAAAACTCCGCATAGAAGGATTCAATCAATTAAAACTACTCTCACATTTTCAAAAAGAAGAAGTGAGAGTTTTTGAGGTCGAGAAGATTTCACCAAGAGTTTTAATTCTTGTCATCCAAAAAAAAGATGGCAAAAAAGTTCTTGCAATCCTTGAAAAAATGTGCTATACTCATAGTGTCATCTCAAGCAAAGACGCGAAGAGTGTCCTTAGGAATTCGCTTGGAAGATTGGGCTTAATCATAACCGCACTCATTTGCACAATTGCTCTAAGTATGTCCTATGGCTTTATTTGGCGTATTGACATTGATGGGAATGAAAAATTGGACGAATTAATCATCCAAAGAATGCTTGATGAACACGGTGTCAGAGTTGGAACAAGGAACCGAAATGTCGACGCCGACTCACTGATTAATTCCTTCAATGCTCTTGACGAAGTATTGATGTCGAGCGTTGAAGTTCGCGGAACAACCCTTGTCGTTCGTCTTGTTGAAACCATTGACTACATCCCGCCCCATATTCCAACTTTCAATGATATCCACTCAAGGTTTGATGCGGAAATCACTCGAATGGTTGTCTATGAAGGAACTCCCATGGTCATTTTGGGCGAAAGAGTTTTCAAAGGCGACATTCTAATCGGGGCTCATGTCATGGACTTCTATGGCTTGGAAAAAATTCCAACTCCAGCTAGTGCAAGAATTTATGGTCGAGTTGCGTTTTCGGAAACGGTCATATTCAATGAAACTGCATTTGAACTTCAAAGAACTGGAAGGCGACATGTCAGTGATGAATATCGAATTTTGGGTTTTTCATTTGGAGCATCAAGCCATGATTTTGCAAGATATGAATATCACAGACAGGAAATGACTCTCTTTGAAAATTTCTTTGTTCCACTTCGCTCACTTCGAACGGTCTACTATGAAGTTGAACTAATTGAGCATACTAGGGATGTCAATGCTCATGCCGAACAACTAAAATCCGAGTTCATTCAAAACATGACAATCAAAGCAGGCTCGTCGCCAATCTCGACATCTCATGTCTTGACAAAAGTCGCCGACGGAGTCTATCGCTTGAGCGTGTTTGTTGAAGCGGAGTTGTTAATCAGCTAATAATGAATCGCTAACTGAAAATAATTGTTAATAGAATTAAAAATTAATTTTCAACATGCATTATTCACTATCCACTAAAAATTATGACTGAAGAAACACTAAAAATTGAAGACAACATAATGATTGAACTTTTTGGTTCACTTGATGAAAACATGAGATTAATTGAAAAATTAACTTGTGTTAAAGCCTCTGCATTAGAGGGTGATTTGACACTGAAAGGGGAAGAGGAAAACACTGCTCTTGCTCGTGATCTGATTGAATTTCTAATCTCTCAAATAAAAGACAAAAAGACGCTAAAAAAAGAAAACATAGCGGCTTATTTTGACATGATTCGAAACAAGCAACAAGATGAAGCTCAAAAAATATCCGATGAAGTAGTCTTGACAACAAGAAGTGGAAAACAAGTCAAAAGCATAACACTTGGACAAGCTGGCTATGTTAGTGCTATCAAAAAGAACAAAATCGTTTTTGGTATTGGTCCCGCTGGAACAGGAAAGACTTATCTTTCAACAGCTCTTGCAGTCCTTGCGTTGAAAAAAGGCGAAGTTCAAAAAATTATTTTGACTCGTCCAGCAATTGAAGCGGGAGAGCAACTTGGCTTCTTGCCGGGGGATTTGAATGAAAAAGTTGATCCATACTTGCGTCCACTGTTTGATGCGCTCGGAGAAATGCTTGGCGCGGAAAATTATGCTCGGCTCATTGAAAAACAAACAATTGAGGTCGCGCCCCTTGCGTTTATGCGCGGTCGAACACTCAAAGACGCGTTCATCATTTTGGACGAAGCTCAAAACACAACTTGCGAGCAAATGAAAATGTTTTTAACTCGCCTTGGTGAAAATTCACGAATGGTAATCAATGGCGACATCACACAAATTGATCTTGCACCCAAAATCAAAAGCGGACTAAAAGATGCGATGGAAATTCTTAATGATGTCGAAGACATAAAAATCTGTCACCTCAGCGAAAAAGACATAGTCCGCCATGAACTGGTTCGAAAAATTGTCGCAGCATATGCAAACAGACAAAACAATTAGCAGACATTGACAAGGGTTCTCGACCCTCTTGACGGAGATTGCTAGTCTTAAGCAGAAATCGACAATAGTATTGAAAATACTTGAAGGGTATTCGACCCTCTGGACGCTGAACGCGAATACGAGTAAAATCCGACAAAGCAGTCGAAGACTGTTGACAAGAGCTTTCAGCTCTCTTGACGTTGAACGCGAATATAAGCCAGAACCCGACAGAGCAATGAAAACTGACAATTCGCAACTTAATGTCAAATTAAATTTAATCTCAAGTTGAATTTTCAAAAATAGAAACAAAGTCGGAAAGCGACATTAGTAGTGAATAAGTTATGGAAACGGTGCTGAGCCCGAAGAAATGTGGTATTAAACTCTTCACCATGGCAATTCACAGGCTCAAAAATAATCCCATGACAAATAGCGAGTCAAAAAGCAAAAAAAGACAGTTCACTATCTCTTTGCTTTCACTCAATTTGACTTGACACACCTTTGTGTTTGTGCTATAATTCAATCAACAAACAATGAAACTAACAAGAGGAAAAATTCCATTAGAAAAAAAACAAGTCGCAAAAGTTGTGACCTTTTTTGGCATCGCATCAATTGTTGCGATTGCAGCAGCGGTTTTGAGACTTGGTATTTTGACAGACGAAACATTTGAAAATTGGTATGCCTATTTAATGGTTGCAGTTGGAATACTCTTTTTCACGGCCGCATTCTTGACCTATCTGTTGCAAACAAGACGAGTTCTGTTCAAAAGCCCAAAGATTCTTTGTGCAACTGGAACAGCGATTGTCATCGTTTTTGTTGTCAACATTTTTCTAAGCCACATTAGCTTGTTTTTGATGCCAGCATATTTAACTGCATTTATCGTTGCCCCGCTTGTTCGCCGAAGAGTCGCGTTTGTTTCAAATTTGTTTGCAAATTTTTTAATAACTTTTGTTTTGCTCGCTCAATACTTGCAAGCACCATATTTTGTTGACATCTATGCGGTCCTGTCAATGTTCCTTGTCGGCATTGCTCTCGGTTCAATTGCCGCCTACACCATTTCGGTCGATGTTCGACGCTTTCACTATATCGCGAAAGGTTTCATCATCGCAACGATTGCCTATTTTCTCCTTATTTCACTTCATTTTTCATTTGCCCCCACTGTCAATTTCGACATATTCTGGATAGCCGCAATCGGAGTTTATTCACCAATAATAGTTGGAATGATTTTGCAACCAATGTTTGAAATGATTTTCAATCTAATAACAAATTCCAAACTCGTTGAAATAACTGACCACAACCATCCGCTCATCAAAAGACTGAGAGAGGAAACTCCGGGGACATATAATCACTGTCTCACGGTTGCGAATTTTGCAGAAATTTGTGCGACTGAAATTGGTGAGAATCCGTATTTAGCGAGAGCATGTGCCTACTACCACGATGTTGGAAAGCTCGCAAATGCAGTCTACTACAAAGAGAATCAAGGAGACAGCAATCCCCACGATGACCTTTTGCCAGAGGTTTCAGCCGATATCATTCGTTCCCACACATATGAGGGTTTGAAACTATGCGAAAAACATCGTATTCCAGCGGAAGTCAAAAATGTAACAATTGAGCATCATGGCACCCTTCCAATTCCTGTGTTCTACAACAAAGCAAAAAATTTCACTGATAGCGATGTCGATATCTCCGAATATTCCTACAAAGGCAAAACCCCAACAACAAAAATTAACGCAATCATCATGATTTGTGATGCAGCGGAAGCCGCGATTAGAAGCATGACCAATCCAGATGCTGAGAGTGTTGACAAACTTCTAAGCGCCCTAATCAACGAAAGAATAACTCAAAAACAATTTGACAACTGCGACATATCTTTAAAAGAACTCAACATAATCAAGCACACAATCATTAACGTCTTCGGTGGACTCTATCACAAAAGACTTAAATATAACTAGAAACATTGAAGATCTTCTATCATCTTTGTGGAGAAAGCTAACATAACTAGTGTCAACACAAAACTAGTGTCAACACAAACCAGTCAAAGACTGTTGAAAATGATCAGCCAAAGAAACCAAACAATCCAAAAAAAAATGTTAAAAATTGAAACAGAAAAAGATGTTGAATTTTTCAACAAAATAGCAAAGAAAACATTCACTTGTTTTAACCTCAAAGGCAAAGGTTTTGCCGAACTAATTTTCGTGACTCCCGAAGAAATCAAGGAGCTAAACTCCCAAACGAGAGGAAAGAGTGAGGTGACAGATGTCCTTAGTTTTCCAACGCTTTCACAAATAAAAGACTTGACAAAGAAAAACTACCCTCTTGACTATGACGATGAAGTCAAAGCCGTCAACATCGGAAGTATTGTCATTTGCGAAGAGAAAGTAGAAGAGCAAGCAAAGGAATATGGGCACTCACTCGAACGCGAGCGTTCCTATCTTTTTGTTCACGGATTATTGCATCTTCTTGGAAACACCCACGATGGAGAGGAAGACAAAAAAATAATGCGTGAACTTGAAAAGATGATTTTGGGGGACGGGGAGCATAAGGACATAGGGACGGACATTGATCGCTTGTTGACGAATTCGGAATCAAGCAACAAGAGACCAATGGTATCCTCTCCAAGTAAGGAAAATCCTTCAACACCTTCAATCGTTATGCCACAATCTCCACAAAGAAAATCGGGTTTCGTTGCAATTATCGGAAAGCCTAATGTCGGGAAATCTTCGCTCATGAACGCTCTAATCGGGGACAAAGTTTCAATCACTTCACCTCGCCCGCAAACAACACGTGACAAAATTTTAGGAATACTAACAAACGAAGATTATCAAATGATTTTCATCGACACCCCGGGGATTTTGAAAGCAAAAAATCGACTTGGGTCATATATGGAGAAGGAAATCAAAGAAGGAACAAGCGCGGTCGATGTTGTAGTCATCGTTCTTGATGGGCAAAAACCAGTTTCAAAAGAAGAGTTTGATTTAATAGAACAATTCACAAAAAAAGGAGTGCCGGTCTATATCGCTCTTAACAAAGTAGATATTCTCGGGTTCGAAAAAGTTTATCCAACTCTTGAAAGATTAATTCCATTGACTCAATCAGTTGACAAAAAAAATATTGTAAAAGAAATTATTCCAGTGTCTGCTCTCAAAAAAACCAATATTGACAAACTCCGCAATTTTATCGCATCTCATCTCAAAGACGAAGCCCTCTACTATGATGAAGAGCAACTCTCCGACAAGCCATTAAACTTTATGGTCGGCGAAATCGTCCGCGAAAAAGCATTGTTATTCTTGCAAGAAGAAATCCCGCATGGCATAGCAACCGATGTTATTTCGTATCAACGCGAAGGAAATTTAACTCGTATTGAAGTTGACATCGTTCTTGAAAGAGACTCCCACAAAAAAATAGTTATCGGCAAAGGTGGGGAAATGCTGAAAAAAATCGGCACAAGTGCCCGCCAAAGCATTGAAAGATTAATTGGAACAAAAGTCTATTTGAAACTCTTCGTCAAAGTCCGCGAAGGCTGGCGAGACAAAAAATTGCAATTAGACAACATGGGCTATAAGTAAATGAAGTATTAAAAGTTAAAAATGAAACACGGAAAACAAAAAGTATTATTTTTTTCACCGTTAACTTTTAAATTTTCATCTTGTTGCACATGCTATCAGCATGGATAACAACAAAGATAAAAGAGAAAGAACAGTTCAACCCCTTGAAATAGCATGGGATATGTTTCGTGAAACTGGCTCAATCGGCTACTACATGTTATATTCCAGATTGAAAGACCAAGATAACAATATTGAATAGTATTTGTTCAAAAACCGCAATAGTAATGAAAAGCAGTGAGCATGGAGAATTTGACAAGATGCTCACTCTTTTTACCCATGAGGGCGAGGTTGTGAGGGCAAAAATAAGAGGAGTCAAGAAAGAGAGGGCGAAACTGAAATTCGCATCTCTCCCTTTTGCGTTATGCGAGTTTGAACTAAATTCAAAAAATGGTTTTTTGTCGGTTGTCGGAGCAACTCAAATCGAGGACATCTCTTCAATAGTTCATGATTATGACGCGTTTATTCTCGCCGCAGTGATGTTTGAAGTGACAACAGTTGCAGTTTCACATTCTCCAATTCCTGAGCTATTTCCATTAATACTAAAATGTTTTCGTAATATTATTTTCAAAGACACTTGTCCGTTCTCAGTCGCAAAATTCTACATAAACAAAATTCTAATAACAGAAGGCTACAAAAAAAATGACAACAAAACTCTAGAAACATTAGAAAAGGAAAGTCAAAATGAACTTCAAAAAACAATAACCCTTTTTGAAACCTCATATGACATTCGATTGAAAACAAAAACAAATCTTTAGCACAAAAATAACATCTCTTTAAAAATTAATAAAAAATTCAAAAAAAATTCACAAAATCGCTTGACAACTCAATTATTTTAGTGTATGATATCTACACAATGCAGAATTCTCGGCAGCCGTCTGTCATTTATGTTACATTATTATTAGAGGTCGAACATGTATAACATTTTTTCAAACATAGCCAGCTTGACAGTCAATTTGATTGCATCCATAGGCTCATCATACTTTTGGTGGGTAATTCTTCTTGTTGCACTAGGGGTCATTGTCTTGTTTGGCATATTGTTTCTTTTGATTTTTTCAATTCACCTCAAAAGAAGAAAATTAAAACGCGAAACAAAAGATGTGAAAAGAAAAAACTACATCTACTGGAAAGAATAACAAAAAAACAATGTCACCTTGCTTTTCCATAAAAGAAAGATAAAATCATTAATAGTGAACAACGGCGAGTTTGAATAATTTTATTCTTTCTAAAAAATATAGCAATCGTTGTCTCCACGACAAGTTGCGTGTGTGTTCAACAAATCGACCAGTAAACTAGCAAAACACTAACACTAACAAACATTCCTCATGACAAAAACAAAAAAAATCACAATTACATTAGGTCTTTTGGCTTTTGTTGTTGCTCTCATAATAGCAATTTCTGCTTTTCATGGAGTCGTTTTTGCTAATGCTCATGATGATTGTTGCACTCCGTTAACAGAGCCAGTTCAAAACGAAATATGTTTTGCGTGCAAATTGACGCAAAATTTTATTGAGGGAAGTTCACTTCCAAGTTCTCAATCAAATATTCCAGCATTAAACTATTATTCGATCTTAACGATCTCTTTGCCATGTCAAAACGAAATAGCAAAGAGTCCTATTTCTTTAAAGGTCAGACTTAATAATTAAAAAAACAAACTCCTAACAAAAGCAAAACAACAGGAAAAGAGTCAAATTTTCGTGTTCAATGTTTGGTTTAACAAATTAGCAACTGGGCATAGAGGCGGTATTAATGGAAGAGCCTAAAGGGATTGTTCTTAAACTGCACCCTCGTGACAAGTTGTGTCGGACTATAACACGAAAAATCAACCAACAAAACAAAAGCGTCATGGACGCAACAAGGAGTTAATTATTATGAAAAAAGCAAAAATTTTGGTGCTAACTTTTATTTTAGCACTTACTATGGTATTTGCAATTGGCTGTGGAGGAAACATTCATTTCTTCGCTCCAATGATGGATGTTGAAGTTGAAAGAAATATCACAAAGGTTTGGGACAGCGATTACGACTTGGTTCGTTTGCAACCCGGTAATTTTGTGTTTCAGCAAAATGGCACCGATGCTCAAGCTCCAATAACAGCAGAAGCACTAGTCGCTGGTGGAGCAGCGAGAGCAACAGTTTATTTCAGAGCAGGGGACGAGGTTCAATATGGAAGGTTTGTCGCATTTGCTTATGAATTTTTTGATCACGCAAGACCAACAACGAGACTAGAGCCAGCACAATCAACAAACATCCACGTCCTTTGGTTTAATCCATCAACTCAAGATTGGGTGTGCCTTATTAGAAATTCAATCGGATCATCTGTTGTCAACCTCTCAAACGACTATTTGATTTCAAGAAGAACTGGAAATCAACAAAGAGTCTTTCGTCTTGACAGAGAAAACGACCACATTTTCCATCACATGGAGCTTTTCATTGTTGCCCAATGCAGACCAACAAGAGAAGCAGATTTTTTGAGAAGTGGATTTGTTATTAACTTCGCGTTTGAACTTCCAGACTTTGATAATCACTTCCATGGTTTTAACACTCTTGTTTCAGCATCAAGAGCAATCATATTTGAAGGAGATTGTGAATAATGAAAATATTTTTCAAAAGAATATTAGTTTTGGCACTATCGCTATTACTCCTTGTTCCAGCATCATTTTCACTTGTCGGCTGTTCAAGAAGAACTCCTGACATAGTTGTCACTATTTTTCCATTTTATGATTGGACAAGAGTTGTGCTTGGAGACAATCCAGCGGATTTAAAAGTTCGTTATCTTTTCGAAACTGGAGCAGATCTCCACACTTTCGAGGTTGGTGGACTAACTCCATCGGTTTTATTAGATATCAGTCAAACAAGCTTGTTTTTGTATAACGGTGGAATGAGCGATGAGTGGACTCGCCTAGCACTTGCAAATCAACAAAACGAAAACAGAGTCGCAGTCCCACTAATGCGTGAACTTGGCGTTGACGAAACAATGCGTTTTCCAGACGACAGCTTCGCGGGAGACGAAGATGACTGTTGTGGTGGTGCGACTCATGATGAACACATTTGGCTCTCTCCACGCTTCGCAACTCGTCTTATTGAAAGAATTCGTGATGAAATAATGCTTCTTGACCCAGTAAATGCAGCGTATTATTATGCAAACACAGAAGCCTACATCGCGAAATTAGTCGCACTCGACGCTGAATTTTTGGCTGCTGTTGAAGATGGAACTCGAGACACAATAATTGTTGCCGACAGATTTCCATTTCTTTATATGTCAAATCACTATGGTTTTAGGTTCTATGCCGCTTTCCAAGGTTGTAGTGCCGCGGACGAAATCAGTCCAACAACATTCACTGTTCTCGTCGATGCCGTCAACAGATTGAGTCCGAACTATTTATTCATCATTGACAACATGAGATTTGCAGAATCTCTCATCGGCAGTTCAAACGCAAGTCCAGACGTTTTGAGAATGGAATGCTTCCAGTCAGTCTCGCGTTCACGCATAAATGATGGATTGACCTACTACTCGGCAATGAGACAAAACATGGAAAGCCTAAGACGGGCGCTAGCATAATTTTGGAACAAAATTAAATTTGAAGGACTGTAATTTGATGTCCTAGCAAAAAACAACGAAAAAACAAAAATGAAAAAAACAAACGAAAACGAAGAGTTGGAAAAGCTCAATGAATTAGGTCAAGAAAACAATGATGCCGACTTTGAGGAAGAAGACGATAACGGCTTCATTCTTGAAGTTGGCGACCTTGTTTTGGGCTATGATAAAAATCCAATAACAGAAGAAATTTCCTTTGGAATTAATTCAAGGGACTATCTTTGTATTATTGGAGACAACGGAACGGGAAAAAGTACGCTCTTGAAAACTATTCTCGCTCTTCACAAGCAAATATCTGGCTGGATTGACCTTGTCCCGCAAAGGAGTGAAATAGGCTACTTGCCCCAGCAAACAGATATTCAAAGAGATTTTCCAGCATCAGTTTTTGAAGTTGCATTAACTGGAACTTTGGGGAAAAGCAAGTGGTGGAAGCCATTTTATTCAAGTGAACAAAAAGAAAGCACTAAAAAGGCTCTTGAAACAACAAATGTTTTGGATTTAAAAGACAGATGTTATCGAGAGCTTAGTGGTGGACAACAACAGCGAGTTCTTCTTGCAAGAGCATTGCTTTCAAGTGAAAATATTATTTTCCTTGATGAGCCGACTTCAAATCTTGATAAAGATGCATCAGCAGAGTTTTATCAAGTTTTGAAAACTCTAAACACAGAAAAAAACATAACAATAGTCATGGTGACTCATGACATAGAAAATGCGAAAAAATATGCTTCCCACATTTTAGAAATAAAAAAAGAGGGCTATTTCTTCGGAACAACAAAGGAGTGGAGAAGATAACAAATGACATTTAGCGTATTTCATTTTTTTCAAATGCACGTCTTTATTTGGGCATTGCTTGTTGCAATTCTTGTTGCGTTCAGTGCTTCGCGTGTCGGTGTGCCATTAGTTTTGAAAAGATATTCTTTCGCAGGATTCGGGCTTTCAAAGGTCGCATTCATGGCATCGGCTCTTGCAATAATAATCGGATTAAACAACGAACTTTTTATCGTCATGCCACTAACTGTCGGTGCTTCAATTTTGATTTTAAGATTCGGAGGACGAGCAAAATTAAGAGGTGATGCTGTTCTTGCAATAATAAGCATAGCAGCAATCGCAATCGGATTTTTCCTTTTGAACACATTCGATTCGCAAGGTCAAGTCACTCAAAATGTGACAGCCGCGTTGTTTGGAACAAATCTCTTGATTTTGACCACATTAACCGATGTTTTCATTGCTTTAGGGGTTGCAATTTTTGTTGCAGTGATCTTGTTTGTTCTTCACAACAGAACATTCTCAGTAACGTTTGATTCAAACTTTATGAGGGCAACTGGGCAAAAGCCAATAATCTATGAATTTGTTATCGCCGCGATTGTTGGTGTTGTAATCGCGATTTCAATGCAACTTGT
>WQSV01000013.1 GCA_009787685.1 Bacillota bacterium | reverse complement strand
CGCCGACGAGGCGGAGGCGGTGGAGGTGGTGCTGGTGGGGGCAATGGCGGGAATGGTAATTCTCATGGCGCTAATGCTGGCTTAGGCTCTTCTTCCGGCGGGTGTTTCCATATTTTGTCAAATATGAGCAAAATATGAACAAATTCTTAAAAAAAAGTAAAATGATTTTGTGAAATATTGTTCAAATCGCTTGATTTAA
Source organism: Bacillota bacterium (assembly GCA_009787685.1). GTDB lineage: Bacteria > Bacillota > Clostridia > Christensenellales > Pumilibacteraceae > WRAY01. The sequence continues at coordinate 16,641 of WQSV01000013.1, read as the reverse complement.
TATTGTGTGTTGTGTTATACTATGTATACATAATTTTAGCTACACGAAAAGTCTAATCTTTTTAAGGAGGTTTGACGCGACACACTATGGGAAAAAAAGACAAAAGAAACAAAAACAATCTTCCACAGATTGCCCCTGAACAAAATTCAGGAATGCCCCCTCCGCATCATCATGGAGGTGGCATGATGACTCATGCTAGTTATCAAAGTCAATCTGCAGTGTATCCCGCTCCCGGCCCACTTCCAAATTTGACATCATTGAGTCCAGAACAAATGAATGTCGTTCAACTTGAAGAAGCTTTGAAAGAGAGTCAAAACCCCTCGATGAGGCTAAGAAGACTCAGACACCCTATTAATGTTAGGAGTTGCCTTCTTAGTGTTTTGTTCATTGTTCTTGCTGTTGCGGGTGTCACACTTTTTATCATTTGGCTTATGGTTGATGTTTTTGATTTTGGATATGTTTGGTTTGATGCGACATATGACCTTGGCATTCGTGCTTTTTTTAGGAGTTTTGCATCTTGGATAACTGGAAATGGCTGGAATGGCTGGAGAGAAACCACTGATGTTGGCAATGGGGATTATTATGAAACATTTGCAAGCCTTGTCAATCGTGTCAGAAGCATTTTTTAATATCTTTGAGGGTTAACCAAATCGGTTGACCCTTTTACTTTTTTGTGATAGAATTGTGAGAATGGAGCATAAAGAATGGTGATTGCAACTTTAATTTGATATTCTCTGTGCCCTGCTCCCCACTCTCAGCAGTGATGAAATTTTCCGAATTAAAAAAACATCTTGCGAACGATGCATTAAAACCTGCCTATTTACTCTCTGGTGATGATGAGTATTTGTTTTTGAGTGCTTTGAAGTTTTTTCGTGGGACTGTTTCAAACTTTCCCGAAATAAACATCAGCATTCATGAGGGAACGAGTGATGTCAAAAAGATTCTTGAGGACCTTGAGTCTGCCCCACTTGCATCTCCTCACAGACTTGTTATTGTCAATGGCTTCAAAGGTGATTTTAAGTTGTTTGAAAAGTATTTGAAAAGTCCGAATCCGTCAAGCGTTTTAGTTGTTTGCTCAAAAGACATCAAAGAAACACTAAAAAAAATTCAACCGCTTTTTGAAACAGTTGATTGTTCAAGGGTTGATGAAAAGTTTATTCGTGCTTTTATTGGAAAAATTCTGAATGAATATGGTTCGTCAATTGAAGAAAATGCGTTGAGGCTTCTTCTTGACTACACCAATCATTATATGTTCGCGATTTCGACCAACATTGAAAAATTAGCGCTTTTAAAAATGAATTCTGTCATAACTTTGGACGATGTTAAAAACAATGTTCCTGCGAGCTATGATTTCAAAATCTATGAATTGAGCGATGCTATTGCCAAAGGGGAAAAAGAAAAGATTTCAAATATTATTTTGAGTCTTTATGCCGACAAAATGCCAAGTTCGACTTTGATGTCGTTGGTTTATTCTCACTTTAGACGATTGCTTTATTGTGCAATAACGAGCGGAGAAACTAAAGAACTTGGAGAATATCTCGGGGTGAAAGAGTTCGCCATTTCAAAATATCTCGCTCAATCAAAAAAATATTCCGTTAAAACCTTGAAAGAAATTGTTGACAAATTCCATGAACTTGACTTCAATATCAAAAGCGGAAAAATTGAAGCTGATATCGCATTTGAATTGTTTGTCACAATGCCACTGTAGTTGAATAATATAATATATATTATTCAAAAACAATTACGTAATTAAAAAGTGCGGTTGAATTTTTTTCAACTGCACTTTTCGCATTTCAATTTTGACGCTTCACTTTCCTAGACAAGTCCTTCAATACTGACTCCGTTTTCTCGTCGGAGTTCTTCAAGATAGTTAATTGTGACCATAAGGGTGACGAAAGCGTCTTCGGGATGGTTTATTCTTGTTTGCTCAGTAAGTGAGGTCATTCTTTCATTAATAAGTCGAACAACATTGTTGTTTGAAAACATCAAGACTGTTCTGCGATTTTTCTCCCAGTGTTCTCTTGCTTTTTCAACCGCCTCAATCGCTCCACTATGATCAATGTTTTCTTCGTCAATCATGAATTGAACATGAACTGTCTCAAGCCTTGAAATAAACTCTCCATAGAACCTATTGAGATAGACCATTTCAAATACAGCAACACCAACAACAGCAGAGAACAGTGCTAAAATAATAATTAATCTTTTCATTTACCAATTCTGTCCTCCTTCTATTTCTAGAGTGAGGATGAAATCTTTTTCATTTTTTGGACTGATGAAAAGAACTCCGTCTTGGCGAATATCGGCATAGAGTATTTTTTTTGAATTTGAGAAACCCCGTTCTTTAAACGCATTTTCGATTGTTTCTTTTTTGACTCCTGCTTTTCTTAAATTTTCATTTTCCCAATAACCATCAACGAACAATGGAATTGGCATGAGCGCATCCTTTTCTGTTTCCGAATTCGTTGGCTTCAGCTGTGGTTTTTCAACGACGCTTATTTTGCCGTTTGTTTCGACTATTGCATAGGCAATTTGAGAGAGGTCTGGGTAGCCATTTGTTTTTGTTGTTTCAATGAGGTCATCCATATTAAGATTCATCTTTTTCATGTTCTCATAGTTTATGCCATCCTTATCGATTGCAAGCATACTCTTTCCTGCAAGCAATCGCCTTGCGCGCATGCTTTTTCTTGAGATAAGACTCAAAACTACGCTGAGGGTTGCAAGAGTGACAATTGGAATCAAGCCATAATAAAAAGGAATATACGGATCGTTCATTGGAATGCACGCAACTTCGGCGATAATGAGGGTTATCACCAATTCAAAAGGTTGCATCTCTCCGAGTTGCCTTTTTCCCATTAATCTCATAACAACCATTAGCAAGATGAATGTCAGAATTGATTTGATAAAAACATTAAACACCGCACTTAGTATGTTCAAGTGAAGTGTTTGCAATTCATTGAGTCACAACTTGTCACTAGAAAGACTCTCATCCCTGAATGTCCATGAAGACGGGTTAACGCCCAGCATTCTAGCGATGTTGGTCACCAGCACAGTCCGCGAGCCCAATTGCTACTCAAAGCCTGCAAAAAAATTAGGCCTTCAAAAATAGTAGTGGTTAAATTTAAAATATGCAGATATCCAAAACAGACATCTGCACATTTTTATTTTAAGTTTTCGGCAATATATTTTTTTGTGCCTTTTGATTTGATGGATTCACATTTTGTTTCGACTATGTCATTAAGATTTTTTTTGAAGTCAATAACTTTTTGAAGATATTTTTCATCATGGGAGCCTAAAATGCTTGTTGCCAAAATACCCGCATTTTGCGCACCATTTATTGCCATTGTTGCAACTGGAATCCCCGGAGGCATCTGCACGATTGAATAAAGACTGTCTAATCCACTCATTGACTTCGACTTGACTGGAACTCCGATGACTGGAAGAGGTGTTATTGACGCAACCATTCCAGGCAAATGAGCGGCGCCACCTGCTCCAGCGATGATGACTTTCAACCCTCTTTCGTGAGCTTCTTTTGAATAAGAGAATAATTTTTGAGGAGTTCGATGAGCCGAAACGATTGTCGTTTCATATGCCACATCAAACCTATCCAAAATGTCAAGAGCTTCTTGCATGACTGGCAAGTCACTGTCTGAACCATATATTACGGCAACTAGTGGTTTGTTTTTCATTTTCGAAATTTTCCTTCGCTAATTCGCTATTTTGTTAAATAGACTATTCTTTTGCAGTTTTCGCAGTTTGTTATTTCACTTTCAAGGAGCGCTCCACGCGTTGCATTTGACATACTCATTCCGCAACCTGTGCAATTATAGGTTTTGCCAGAATCCGATGTTTTTGCCTCCACGATTGCTGGATACTTTCTTTTTGAGGTCAAGTCAGAATATGACGCAAAAAGTTTTGGATTGATTTTCTCTTTTATTTCGGCGAGAGACTTTTTATAATCATTGATTTTGGGTGCTTTTTTTGAAACAAATTCATCCAACTTGCCTTTAGCATTAGCATGGAAATCTTTTAATTTTTTTCCCCTATCAGAAGATGATTTGTAGTTATCAATTACATGTTCCGATTTTCTTTTTGCATCAAACATTTTCTTGTCAAGTTCGCTAAGTTTTGAAATCATGCCCTCGAGCGCTGATATCGCTTCTCCCCTCATCTCAATATCGTCTTCCGCGATTTTTGGCAGTTTTTTGTTGGCTGCATCAATTTTTGAACTGTGTTCTCCAAGCATTTTTTCAGCCTTTTCAAAGAACTCTAAAAGACTGCCTGCATCTTGCTCAGACTTGACAACATTGTTTTTGGCTGTTTCAAATTGCTCTTTTGCTTGTTTCAATTTTTCTTGCAATTCGTGTTGCTCAATTTCATTCAACTCTTTTCTTAGTTGAATGTCGATTTTTTGATATTCTAGTAATGGTTGAAGATTTTTCATGTGACTTTAATCGTAACACATGCTGGCTAAAATGTCAAATGTTTCTAGTTGGTTTCATCAAAATTATTTTCGTCATTATTCGCGAAAAAATGGAAAGAGTTTCCGTCTCTTTCCATTTTTTTAAAACATTAATTCTGTTTTTTTATTTACGTTGAACCGCAATTTGTGATAGTTAGCAGGGCGTTTGGTTTTTTTGTTCTTTTGTTATTGTAAATCTTATTAAATGCTCGTTATTTTAATCCTTTTAGGATAATTTCTCACGGGTTTTACACGCGCTACCATTCCACACTTCGCAGTTTTGCTTTCAAGAAAGGCTTCATTTATTTGAAGAACCCGAGACTTATTAATGTTGCTCGATCAACTTTTTGCATTGTTCTTTGATCAATTTCACCAACCTTTTCTTTTAAGCGTCTTTTGTCTAGTGTTCTTATTTGTTCAAGCAATATGACAGAGTCTTTGACAAGACCGAAGCTTCCGGCTGAAACTTCAATATGAGTTGGCAGTTTTGCCTTTGTCAGTTGACTTGTGACAGCACATGCAATAATCGTTGGGGAATATTTGTTTCCGATGTCGTTTTGAATAATTAGGACAGGACGAATACCCCCTTGTTCTGAACCAACAACAGGGCTTAAATCAGCATAATAAATCTCTCCGCGTTTTATAATCATTTTACCATTAAATATTGAATATTGAATATTGAATAATTTTGGATAAGCTATTTTTAACCAAACGTTAACGACGCCTGTTCCATATTCAATATTAGATATTCAATTATAAATTCGCCCATTCGAGATTAATGTCGCCAGACTCAACATAGCCTTTTGCCATTATCTCATTATCCATCATATGCACTGGCGTGACATAACGGCTCAAAATTTCATCAATTAATTTTTCAACGCTAACATTTTGACGTTTTGCGTTGTTTTCCAACAAATTGTTCATTTCGTTTGTGACCTTTATTGTGTAATCGTATGTGTTCATGATTATATNCTTTTTCTAGGGTTTTAAACCTGTGTTGTGAAATTAGTATTTATATATTTGTTTGTTTGTATACACACACAAACAAACAAGACATGTTTAAGTTGTTTAGCAATAAAAAAAATAATATTTTAAAAACAAACAAAACGCTCAACAATACTGTTGAGCGTTTTTGATTTTTATTCTTTTAATGCAAGGGCACATTCTGTTCTTTTTTTTAGAAGTTCACATGAAACGAAATGAGGTGTGAAAAGTGTTTTTTCATAGTGATGTGAATTCGCAATGCAACCGCCAGAGCAAAAATACTTTGCCCAACATTCAAGGCATTCTGGCTTGTTTAGAATCGAGTTTTTTTCAAGCGGTGTTGAATAATTGAATTTGTTAGTGTTAACATTCCCCATTTTGAATTCTGGAACAACAAATTGGTGACATGGATAGATGTCTCCATTAGGAGAGATTCCAACATACTCGCAACCAGCCCCACAATTTCTCAATCTCTTTGTTTCGCAAGGCCCACCCGAGAGGTCAATGTTAAAGTGAAAAAAATTAACATCATTGTTGTTTGCGCGAAGTTTTTGATATTCCCTTGCAAGTTTTTCATATTCCGCGCTTAGTTCGAGAATATCCTCGTGCCGTAATGACAACGGGTGGTCATATGGAAGAACAACTGGCTCAAGAGATATTTGATTGAAGCCCAGTTTGAACAGCTCCATGGCGTCTACAGCAAAGTCTTTGTTAAGACGGGTGAAAGTTCCACGAATGTAATATTGCTTGTTACCACGTGATTTAACGAATTTGAGAGCGTTTTGCACCGCAATGTCGTGTGACGGATGCCCTTTTTCGGTCTTTCTCATGGCATCGTGGATCTCTTTCCTTCCATCAATTGATATGACGACATTGAACATATTTTCATTGAAATATTCAATAACTTTGTCAGACAAAGCATAGGCATTTGTTGTTATTGTGAATCGGAATTCTTTGCCTATTTTTTTTGCTTGGATGCGAGCATAGTCAATAGTTTCTTTGACGACAGAGAAATTGAGGATTGCTTCTCCTCCAAAAAAATCAATTTCTAACATGTGCCTATGTCCACTTTTTTGAATTAAGAAGTCAACTGCGTTTTTTGCAGTTTCTATGGACATATGCGAATTTTTGCGTAAGTTCAAGTCTGCAAAACAATATGAGCATGCAAGGTTGCAATCATAGGTCACATTGAGACACATTGATTTAACAACACTTTCATTCAGAGGCTCAACTAATTCATGGTTGCTGAAAAGGACACCTTCTTTGATGAGTGCTTCGATTTCTGCGTCAGCAGATTTCGTATCAGAAACAGAAAATGAGGACAGCAACTCTTTGCTGTCCCCTTTTCTATTTTCGATTAATTTTCTGGTTAATTCGTCTATCTCAAATAGCGAGCCACTATCGACATCAAGAGCGAAAATTTTGTCAAGACATTTAAAAGTGTGGACCATGATTAATTCTTCTCTTGTCTGTTAGTTCTGTTTTCTCTTTCGCAAGATTGGTTGCCAACTGTGCAAGATGTTTTGCACGCGCTTTGACAACTTGCTTGACATTCTCCGCATCCAGTGCCTTTCTCACGTGAAATAGTGTTCTTTGCAATAATTTTGATATGTTTCATGATATAAATATCCTCCAGTGAATATAGTATAGCAGACATTGAAAATTATTGCAACAGTTTTTAATGGATTTTTATTCTTTCTTTCTGCGAATTGCAACCGCTAGTATTCCGCTTATCATTCCACTGACGCCACCAATAGCGATATCGTTAAGAATATTCAATCCGAAATTAAAGTTGCCATTGTCGAGAATTGAGAAAAGCACGAATGCCAAAATTATGTAGAGAAGTCCAACAATCAGTCCTTTTACCCAGCCGTTTTTCGGGATTCTCAAGCAAATGAGACAAGCAAAAAGAATTGATATTCCTTTGATGACTTGATTGATGATGTTGATTGCACCCTCTCCAATGTTAAAAATTCTGATGAAAAGTGCCATCAGTAATATTGCGACAAGTGAAAAAATCACTGCCACTATTACTGCTTTGATTATTTCAAAAACGGGTCTTCTTTGTTTTGCTGCTGTTGCCATTTGATTTTCCTCCATGCAAACAAAAAAGCTTGCATATATTAGAATCATATGCAAGCTTGTTCGATTTTAGAATGTTTTTGAATCAAAATCATTTGACTTTGGAAATTATTTTTTGATTGGTTTGCGAGTAGTTTTTTTCACAGTTGGCTCTTCTGAAGTCGCATCAACTGTTGCAACTTCCTCTACTACTGGCGCAACCTCTTCAACTTCTAGAGCAACTTCAGCCTCGGGAGCTGGTTCGTTGTTTGGAATATCAAAAACATCAGGAGTCACTTCTGTGCCTTCTACTGGAGCTTCTGGAGCTATTTCAACTGCTGGAGCTTCTGTTCTGAGGACTTGATAAAGAGCTTTGACGTCCATTAGAAGAGTTGTTTTGTTGTCTTCTTCACCAGTTTCAATCATAATTTCAGTGTCAACTGGAGAGATTTTGTTGATTTTGATGATGGTTCCGATGATTCCGCCAACAGTCATGATTTTGTCACCCACTCTAAGTCCTGAGTGAAGATTCTCAACTTGCTGACGACGTTTTTTGTTCGTGAAGATTGGGAGAATGATAACAACACCAACCAAAAGAACTAGAACACCGATAACAATCCAATGCGTGTTTCCATCCATGCAACCACCGTTGCCATTTAACAATAGATTTACCATATTTATTTTTCCTTCGTGCCACTAGGCACTTTTCATGCATTAATATAATATTATGCTTGTCCTCATGATATCACAAAAAAAACAAAAAATCAACTGAATTTTAGTTGATTTTTAATTTTCTGGAAAATAATGTTGTTTAATGGAAATCGAAAATTGTCGAAAAAAAGAGTCTATAAATTTGCAGTGTGGAGTTAAAGTCAATTTAATTTTGCCATCAATTCCACTCTTCACACTTCACACTACACTCTTATCAAACAACGCTTGTTTCAAAAATGTTCGTTAGCCTGTTCAAAAGTTTTTTATCGGAAAATTTTCCATGAAGATTTAATTCCAACGGGGCAACATTTATTAGATAAAGAAGCAGTTGATTTGCACAATTGATTTTGTATTCAAACCCTCCTCCTTGATAATCTCCTTTAACGAAGTATTGCCCTTTGTCACCACCTTTGCCACCCTCTGAGATGTCTAGGCGCATTATTTTGGGGCTGATGGCACTTAATAAAAATCTTAGAAGTTCGCAAAGCGCTTCATCGTTGTTGAGATATGTTGCATTATTTCGAGCTAGTAGTGCTATGTCATCCCAACGCTTTTTTAATTCGTTTAGACGAAAATTGAAGAGTCCATCGAGAGCAATTTGCTCGCCGAGCTTCAAGCTTTTGTCGACCATCTCGCTCTCTGTTTCGCGGTCAAACGCAACAAGTGATGCAAGAAGAATTTCATGTGATTCCTCATTAAGTCGAATATTTTTCATTGCTTTCGTCAAATATTCAAACTTTATCTGACAGAGTATTGTCATGATTATCGCTTCTTTTATTAATGCAATAACTTCATTTTTATGCTCTTTCACGCATGCAATGGATATGCTTGTCCTGTGGGCATTTTCACTCTTTGCGAGAACGCCTTTGTAGTCTTTCAATCGAATTGAAAGAAATCTTTCCATCTTTGTCACCCAATCTTGTTCGTTGGGACTTGTTATTGAAAACTGAAACACATCTCTAGTCTATGCCAAAACTTGTCCCATAATGCAAAACACACAACAATTGTTTTTAATTGTTGTGTGTTTTGTTTTCGTTGTGAAACATCTTCAATGCTTTTGTTGAAATACGCTTGAACTAGCACTCTAAATAAGAGGGTTTTTTCTCTCCATTTGACATGAAGCCAGTTGGATTATTCAAAACAAATTTGTCGGTCTCTTTCTCAACAAGAGTGCCAAGGACACTAATCAATGTGCTGTCTTTTGATTCTGTTTCTTTCATTGACGTTTGACTTGTAGTTGTCCCAGAATTTTGAATATTCCGCAACCAATGTTGGAACTAGCGCTAATCCAACACAAATAAACCAGAAATACCACCCAAACAACTCCCATGCGGCTGTTATCGTTCCCGTATCACCACATCTATACGCTAGTCCAATCGCATAGTTCACTCCCGGAATAAACATTAGTAGTGGTGCAACCATCATCATGATAACGGCACTCCACGCAAGGCGCTTGTTTTCTTTGAACGGATTGTTCTTAAAGATTGACATTCTTGAACGAGCGGTGAAGACGTGCATGACTGCAACCCAAGATAGGACTAGGAATGTCATTGACTGGCCGATGGTGTGAGATTGGAGACCGCGAACCGAATAGCTCCCTCTTAAGGTGTCTGCAAGTGGAACGCCTGAGAGCCAGAATGTTCCAAGAGTGTAGGCAATCAATGAAACAACAGTGAATGCTGCAACTTGGCGAATCATCACCTCAACAAGACCACCAGAGAAGAAACTTTCCTTTCTGTCAAACGGTTTTCTTTTCATGATTCTTGGATCTGATTTTTCTCTTGCAAGAGCAAGCCCCGGAATACCATCAAATAAAACATTGATTAGGAGTAGCATTAGAGCCGTGATTGGAATCGCTCCAAAAATTGAGCGACCCAAAAGCATAATGAGAATCTCTGCAAAGTTCGCAACAAGAAGGAAGTAGATTGTTTTTCTGATGTTTGAGAAAACGTTTCTTCCCTCTTCAACCGCATCAACGATTGTTGAATATTTATCATCAACAAGAACCATGTCGGAAGCTGATTTTGCAACCTCTGTTCCTGCAATTCCCATTGCAGTTCCAATGTCCGCTCCCTTTAGCGCTGGCGCATCGTTGACACCGTCACCCGTCATAGCAACAACCTCGCCTTTTCTTTGCCACGCTTGGACAATGCGAATTTTGTCTTCTGGAGAAACCCTAGCATAGACACAAACATCCTCAACGATTTCAAAGAGTTTGTCGTCGTCAATTTGAGCTAGTTCAACGCCCGTCATGACCGCACCTTTGTAGTCAGAAATGATTCCAAGTTCTTTCGCAATTGCTTTTGCTGTGACCGCGTGGTCGCCTGTTATCATGACCGTTCTAATTCCTGCTTCTTTCGCTCGAGCAATGGCAACAATTGCTTCGGGTCTTGGTGGGTCAATGATTCCAATAATACCCTCAAAATTTAAATCGCTTTCAACGTCTTCAATATTTTTTGGGAGTTCTTTGATTTCTTTTGAAGCAAGAGCAATAATGCGAAGTGCATCAGACGCAAACTTGTCATGCATATCATTTAATTCAAAAGAATAAAGTTTGTCAGATTTGTTCTTGATTGGAAGTCGATCAAACGCGCCTTTTGTCAAAACAAGATAGCCCGAGCTGTCTGGTTTTTTTACAATCGTCGTCATCATTTTTCGCTCCGATGAGAACGCGATTTCATTGACTCTTTCCCACTCTTTGTCTAGTTCTGTCTTAATTATGCCCTTTTCAATCGCTAGACGCATGATAGAGCGCTCAGTCGGATCTCCGACCATCACTGGCTCACCACCATCTTTCGGCGTTTCAAGAGACACATTTGAAACGAGAAGGAGTTTTTTAAGCATCTCTTCATGTTTGTCAAGAAGCTCATCATCCCTGACTGGATCAGCACCATATGCCCAAACTCTCTTGATTGACATTTGGTTCATTGTCAGCGTTCCTGTTTTGTCGGAACAAATAACAGAAGTTGAGCCAAGCGTTTCAACGGCTTGAAGCTTTCGAATTAGAGCATTTCGTCCAACCATCTTTTTGACACCATGAGTCAAAATTAATGTCACAATCAAGACAAGTGCTTCTGGCACCGCTGCGATTGCAAGAGCGACTGCAACGAATAAATGCTCGTTGATTTCAGTGAAACCTTCTTGGATAAAACCGATTGTCAAAACTACCACAGCGGCTGCAAGAGCGACAAGCGTGATTAGGCGACCTAGTTTCGTTAGTCGCTTTTGAAGAGGTGTTTTGAGCTTTTTTGTTGTGTTGAGATATCCTGCGATTTTTCCAATTTGAGTGTTCATCCCTGACGCACAAACAATAGCGGTTGCGTTTCCTCCAAGAACCAAGCAACCAGAGAAAACCATGTTTCTTTGATCTCCAAGTCCTTCGACTTTTTCAACAATATCGCTAATTTTTTCAATCGGCTCGCTCTCCCCCGTTAATGACGCTTCATCAACAAGGAAGTCAACGCTTGAAATAATTCGACAATCAGCTGGAATCAAGTCACCAGTTTTGAGAATAACAATATCACCAATAACAACTTCTGCTGTTGGAATTTGAATTCTTGAGCCATCACGCAAGACATAGCATTGAGGCGAGTTGAGAACAGCAAGAGCGTCTAGTGCCTTTTCCGCTCCTCTTTCTTGAACAACCGCGAGCCCTATGTTCAATGCTATTATTGCAAAGATTATGACTGGTTTCAAAATTGTTCCAACTGAAACTGATTGAGCTGGGTCAACCGCATCAACAATAAGAAGCGCAACTCCCAAGAGCGCACCCACAACAAGAATAATTATTGCAAGGTCTTTAAAATGTTTAAAAATTTGAACAAGGATGTGTTCCTTCTTCTTCTCGTGAAACTTGTTTTCACCATGTTTTGCTCGAGATTCCTCAACTTGCTTTGCACTCAGCCCCTTTTCTGAACTGACCCCATGCTTTTTTAAGGTTTCTTCCGCACTAATTTTGTGCCAATCTGCCAATTTCGTTCCTCCTAGATTGTCTTGTTTTAACTAAGTATATTATAGCCAACATTAGTATATCACAAAGCACCAACTTTTGCAAAGAAAAATTAGTGCTTATTACTTGTTTTTTTTCTAAAAATTTGTTAACATTGTGTCATGGAAATGCTGTTGCTATTAATCATTCTGCCCGTGGTCATATTTGCAATTGTGCTTTTGATTATTTTTGTTGTGCGCAAAAATCGCACACACGAAGACTTTGACCAACAATGGCATGAAAGCAACGACGAAGATTTTTTTCATGAACAAAAAAAGTATCGATCGGAACAAATTGGCCAAGAGGGCGAAAACTGGATTGCTTCTGTGCTTGGTCAAGATATCCCAGATGAAAAATATGTCATCAACAACCTAACAATTTCAAGTGGTGGAAAATCAAGTCAAATTGACCACATTATGATAACTAAAGTTGGGATTTTCTTGATTGAGACAAAAAATTATTCTGGAACAATTTACGGCAGCTTAAACCAACGACAGTGGACACAAGTTTTTGACTATGGAAAAGTTAAAAACAGCTTCTATAACCCGACAATGCAAAGCAACACTCATGCTTATCGCTTAAAACGCGTGTTAGGGCGCCTTGCAAAAAGTAATTGTTTTGTTCAAACTGTTGTTTTTCCAAAAGCTGAACTGATGATAGAGCCGATAGATAATGTTGGAGACACTCATAATTTGGTCAGAATATTAAACACTCCAAGAGAATATATTTTCACAACCGATGAAATAAACAGAATTCACAGAAAACTAATTGATTTTAAAATCAATCCGAGAATTTCCGAAGATAAACATATTCAAAACATTCAAAAAACGCAACTGCAAATAGCACATAATATTTGTCCAAGGTGCAACAGCAAACTAGTTTTGAGAAATGGACAGTACGGTTCTTTTTATGGTTGCAAAAAATATCCTTATTGCAAGTTTAAGAAGCATGTGTGAGTTTTTTGAGTCAAAATCAGAATTTTCTCGTTCGCAAATTTTTGCAAAAAAACACCAGACTTCGACTCAACAGTCTTCGACAGACAGTTGAGTCGCAAATTGCCTGTCAAGCAAAACCTAACTAGCCAGTGCTGCAAGCACATGTGTAGTTGTTTGGCTTTTGTGGTTATCCTAATTTTTCAAAAAAGCACTAATTTTTTCCCTAAGGAAAATTAGTGCTTTTTGTTTTTATTTCTTAGTTTACTAACATCTTGTTTCTTTCTTCTTCTTTTAATGTTTTAACGAACTTGCAAATGTTCCAAGGAATTTTTTTGCCCTTTACAATTGCCACAACCAAACTTGCCAGCGACAACACACTTGGAACAATTGACAACAGCGGAATATTTTGAACAAGAGATATTGCTACTAAAGTGGCTATTGTGCCCAACAAAACAACAGGGACTGAAAAATATAAAACATAAAACCAGTTATATTTTTTTAATTTTTTTTCAGTTTCAATTTTCTTTAATATTAGTTCTTTTTCATTTTTCTCTTCTTCGATTTTTTCAATGCGAGATTTCAAGTCTTTAACTTCATTATGTAAATCTTTATTGCTTTTTTCCAATTCGACAATTTCAACACCTTGATTTTCTATTGTTCTCCTGTTTTCTTCGTCTTCCCTTTGCTTTTTGTCATCATGTTTCCTTTGTTCTTTTATCAAAAATGTTAAATCGTCGTCATCAAATCCTCCGTTTTCTTCATCATAAATTTCATTTATTTTAGAAAATAATTTTTGATTATTGAACACTCTTGCAATAACATCATTAGAATTACAACCGTCATTTGATTTTTCTTTGATTTTGTCTCTAAATTTGTCAAGTATGTTCAAGTCCACATAATTAGACGCACTAAAAATAGATATCACTTGTTGCAATTGAACATTCTTAAACTTAGGACTAACAAATGCAAGAGAAGCAACAAATCTGTCTTCAGTGATAGTTTCTGGAAAAGCTTCTTTTGGCGTGTGGATTTTATTAAATTGCGACAGAACACCATCGGTTGTTAAAAAAACATATCTGCAACTTCCCAAATCATATTTATTTCCCCCTCTCAATTCCTTGATTTTGTCAATAATACTAATATAATACTTTGATTGTTCTTCATAGTATTTCGCTCTTCTTTTGTCGTCATTTGAACTCAAACTGCTTATCTTTTTTATATTATTTCTTTCCAACTTTAATTCATAAAGACTTTGTATTTTTTCTTCGTTGGGTGTTGTTTTTAAATTTTTCAAATTTAAAGGCGAGAATGAAAAATCTACCATTTTAAGAAATTTTTTTGAATCTGAAAAATTCGAAATCATGCCCTCAATCTGACTGTTTGTGAAACCTCTTCTGAAGAATGCACCAATTATTCCATGGATGTTATTTATTTTTTCATTCCACAATCCTTTCAACTCCTCTTTTCTTGACGCAAAAGCCTCTTGATAGAATTTTAATGTTCTTGTCATTTCTCCCAATGTTTCTTCAAATATGCAAATTTTAATCTTTAAAGACGTTAGCATCTGCAATATCTCCTTTGCAATTTTATGAAAAAATGGGTTTTGCAAATCTAGGAGCCTAAACAAAAAATTAGCATCCAAAATCACTGCAATATTTTGCAACTTCAGTTCAGACAAATCCTCTCCCCCCACTAAAAGTCCACACAATATTTGTCCGCAAAAGATTTCTTTAAAAACTGCAAACAACTCACTTTCACTCTCTGAAATTTCTTTAATAAAATTTCCAAATTCTTTGAATTTTGCGACAAAATCATTTTTTGAAAAATCTCTGCTGTTAACTTTCACGTCTAAACTTGCTTTATATTCCGCGACAAAATCATAAATTAACGTTTTTACTTCATCATCTGTTAATTGTTCTTGTGAAAACTCTTGGAATTTTTTAATAAATTTATTTATCTCTCTGTTTTTGTTTCCAACCTGCAGAAGATATTTCTTATTTTCTTCAGCAAAAGAACTGAGAACTTGAATTTGCTCTTCATTGTCAATTCTCCTTACTTTCTTTAATTCTTCCAACTCCTTGAACAATGTTCTTAAAATAGGAATTGGCACCTCCACTGAACATCTTTTTGTTATTTCTTCTTGAATGTTTGTTAAAGTGAAATAGTCTGATTTTGACTCTTCCATTATTTGAAAAACAGCATACTCAACCAGCGGCATAAAAGCACTTAAAACGCTCCTCCCTTCATCATGAAAACAGTCAATAATACTCAAATTTTCTAATGCTTTGTTCATTTTAAACTCCTAATTTGTTTTATTTCATCTATAATACCAAATTTCACTGTCCCTGTCAAGTTTTTATTAAAGAGTTTGCTCCCTCTTAAAACAAAAAAACCATCTTCGATGGATTTGTCAGTCATTTCTAGAACAATCTAATTACATCGATTTTTTCCATAGGATAAAAAAATGACGCGCATTGGGGGGCAATGCGCGTCTAAGAGGGGGACATAATTAATATGAAAAGTTAAAGATAAAAAGTTCGTCTTTATTCTTTTCTTTTTCAAAACGCTTTGTTAACTATTGAGACACTTTGTGTCGTTCCCTTACTCTGGAGCAAGACGTTAACAACGTTGGCAACTGCATACTAAGGACTTCAAGTCTTTTGTTAAAGTTCGGTGCTAAAACATCAGATTCAAAGTTGATTTTTTTATAATAGTGTAAAGAGTAAAAATTGTAAATCGGTTTTTAGTCTTTGTTATCATTTCCGAAGAAACGATTTTGTCTTGAAAAGTAGTTATTAAAAAATTAGAGTCAGTGGAAACGTGATTAAATCACATTTCATGACATTAATTCGAAGAAAATCAATGTTACTTGATTAAGCCCTCGACTTATTAGTACCAGTAAGCTGAACACATTGCTGTGCTTACACATCTGGCCTATCTACCTTGTCGTCTACAAGGAGTCTTACTACCTTACGGTATGAGATATCTTATCTTGAGGTGGGTTTCACGCTTAGATGCCTTCAGCGTTTATCCGCTCCGCACGCCGCTATCCTGCCATGCCGCTGGCGCGACAACAGGTGCACAGTAGGTGCGTTCACCCCGGTCCTCTCGTACTAGGGGCAAATCCTCTCAAATATCTTACGCCCACGAAGGATAGGGACCGAACTGTCTCACGACGTTCTGAACCCAGCTCGCGTGCCACTTTAATCGGCGAACAGCCGAACCCTTGGGACCTGCTTCAGCCCCAGGATGTGACGAGCCGACATCGAGGTGCCAAACTCCTCCGTCGCTGTGGACGCTTGGGAGGAATCAGCCTGTTATCCCCGAGGTAACTTTTATCCGTTAAGCGACGGCAATTCCATTCTCTACCGCCGGATCACTTTGTCCTACTTTCGTAACTGCTTGACTTGTAGGTCTTGCAGTAAAGCACCCTTATACCAATGCGCTCTACAAATGGTTTCCAACCATTCTGAGGGTACCTTTGAACGCCTCCGTTACTCTTT